>JAEEXW010000127.1 GCA_016287995.1 Bacteroidales bacterium | reverse complement strand
CGATAATAAGAAATGTGTGTGACGCTGCTTTTATTTTTTTTCGTTTTTTGCATAAATCCACCGTTTTAAAAAGGTATGAAAGTGACGTTCGAGACTCGTCTTGCATCCAATAAGCAAAACCGAGATAATCGTAGTCTCTGGCTTTGAGTAGCGTATCCGTTTCTTTGCAGTATTGAAGGGAAAGTCTTGCGTATTTTATTGTTGTGTCAACGCTGCTTGTTATAAAAGCGATTTGAGTGTAACTGCCTGCTTTTACGCTGTCATCATCAGCGTTTTTTGCACGGCTTAAAAGGCTGTCGATTTTATTTTGTGCGGGGTCAATAAAAATATCGTCAGCCTCTTGTCCGAAGACAGCGGCCGGCGAAAAGAGGATTAAAAGAAAAGTTAATATGTTAAAAAAAATCTTAGGTTTCATATATTGTATTTTTTTAATTTGCTGTAAAGTGTCGGGCGGCTGATGTTAAGTTGTTTTGCCGCTAATGTGAGATTACCGCCCGATTGATTGAGCGCGTTTTGAATCAAAAGTTTTTCGGCATCTTCAAGACTTTCTGCTGCAATCTGAACGTTTTGTGCTGAGTTACAGATGCTGTTTAATTGAAAATCACCGCTTTTTAGCGTTTCTCCGTCCGACAAAATCACCGCTTTTTCTATAACGTTTTGAAGTTCGCGAATATTGCCCGGCCATGAATATTTTCTTAAAGTAATTATACCTTCCGGACTGATATATTTGACGTTACGGTTGTATTTTTTGTTAAATGTCTTTATAAATCTTTCTGACAAAGGTATAATATCGTCTAATCGTTCTCTTAAAGGCGGAAGCCATATGCTTATTGTGTTGATTCTATAATAGAGGTCTTCTCTGAAAATTCCGTCGCTGACGAGTTTTTCGAGGTTCATATTTGTAGCGCAGATAAGGCGTATATCAACGGGAATTTCCTTAGAGTCTCCGACTTTCGTGATTTTGCGGTTTTGGATTGCGCGCAGTAGTTTTGCTTGGAGATGCAGTGGAATATTTCCTATTTCGTCAAGAAAAAGTGTTGAAAGATTAGCAGCCTCAAATTTACCTTCGTGGTCGGTTTTTGCATCAGTAAAGGCGCCTTTTACGTATCCGAAAAGTTCGCTTTCAAAAAGTGTTTCGGTAAGTGCTCCCGCGTCAACGGCAATCATTTTTTTGCTTTTGCGGGTTGACAACTTGTGGATTTCGTTTGCTAAAACATCTTTTCCTGTTCCGTTTTCGCCTGTAATTAAGACAGTTGCATCTGTTGGAGCGATTTTTTCAACAGTGCGTTTTATGTTTTCCATTTGAGGCGATATTCCCCAATACATTCCGCTTTTAGAGTTTTCTGACTGTATTTTGGGTGTCTCGTTTTGCATGGCTTTGTCGCGGGCGGCGGTCAAGGTTGTTAAAAATTTGGAGTTGTCCCAAGGTTTGGTAACAAAGTCGAATGCACCTTTTTTCATACCTTCAACGGCGAGTTCTATGTCGCCGTAAGCGGTAAAAAGTACAACTTCTGTTTTTGGCGCAACGTTTTTAATTTGTGTTATCCAATATAAACCTTCGTTGCCGGTATCAGTATCGGCGGTAAAATTCATATCTAAAAGCACAACGTGCGGGGAAAATTTTTCCAAAGCCGAAATCAGTGTTACCGGCGACGGCAATGTTTCAACCACCTCAAAATGTGCTGGTAATAATATTTTTAGCGTGTTTCTTATTCCTAAATTATCGTCAACGACTATGATTCTTCCTTTTTTCATTTTATTTTCTATTAGGTACTTTTTGCAAAGTTAAAACAAAAAATTGTTATCATAAAAAGTTTTTTGCTAATTTTGTACCGAAAATTTTTTTTTTGAATGAAAAAAATGGCTTTTTTGAAAAAATATATTACGGAGGTTTTGACGGCGGTTTTTGTTATCGCCTCAGTTTTGATGTTTTATGCACCGATGTTTGCGTATCAAGAGGGATTGCAGATTTTTATGTTTAATCGTGAGTTCTTGATTGATACTGTTTTAAGACCGGGCGGTTTAAGTGATTATTTAGGCTGCTTTTTTGTGCAGTTTTTTATGTATTCTCATTGGCTTGCGGTGATTTTGACACTCTTGATTCTTGGGATATTGTGCCTTTTGGAAAGCATTTTTGTAAAATACGCGGATAAAAATTTTGCTAAATTCTTAGGATTTTTATGCGCCCTCGGAATGTTTGCCGTTGTAACCGATTTTGCAGTTTTGTTTGGCGGAGTGATAGCGGTTTTACTATCACTTGTAGCCGTAAAAATCAACTCGTTAAAATCAAACGTCGTTATTTTTAGTATTTTGACACCTATAATATATTGGCTTGCAGGCGGTTGGTGTTGTTTGCTTTATATTTTGGGATCGGCATTGAATTTTCCTATAAAAAAGGGTGGCGTTTTGGGTATCGTAAATGTTTTGATTTTGGTGTTTAGTTTCTTGATAACCAAGAATTTAATGCAGGACGATGGTTTTAAGGAAACTTTTGCGGGTGTAGATTACAACCGCTATCCCGAAAACTTTCGTTATATTTGGTTTGTAGAATTGTTTATTATTGCGGTTTGTATGGTTTTGTCAAGAATAAAAATCACACTTGAAAAAAATATCGTAAAAATTCCGCTTTATGTTGTTGCTTTTTTAGGTTTGTTTGCTGTTATGATAGCAAAATACAATCCTTCGGCGATGTATGATTTCAAAATTGACAAATTAGTTAGATACAAGCATTGGAACGAAATTATTGAAATATCTTCTAAAAGTGGTATTTCAACGCCTTTGTCAGAGTGTTATCTTAATATTGCGTTAAACGAACTCGGCATGCTTGATTCCAAAATGTTTTCCTTTATGCAAATCGGTACTGAGGGACTTGCCTCGTTAAATATTGATAATCAAGCAAAAAGCATTGTTAACGGTGAGATTTATTTCCGTCTTGGACTTATGAACACTGCCGAAAGGCTTTCTATTGACGCGATGGAAGGTTGCAATACGTTTCAAAAAAGTGCACGACAATACAAACGTTTGGCTGAAATCGCAATTATCCGTGATGATAAACCTTTGGCTATAAGATATTTAAGAAAACTTCAAGCGACTGTTTTTTATAGTGCTTGGGCTGACAAAGCCGAAAAATACCTTAACACTAAGAACGAAAAAGAGGCCTTGGCGGATTGGAAAATGAAACCGTTGGCCATGAAATATGATTTCTTTTTCGGCTCTAATTACGGCTCGGAATTGTTCTTTTATCTTTTGGGCAATCAGCCTCAAAATCGCAAACTTTTCAACTATTATACTTGTTATCTTTTGTTGGAAAAGAAAATTGCGCAACTTTATAAATTTATCGGCGAATGTAAACTCGAAAACCCCGTCGGTAAACATGTTTACGAGGCTTTGTTGCTTTATATATCAAAAAACAGACCTCAGGAATTTGAAAAAATGCTTGCAAAACCCGACGCATTAACCCAACGGTTTCAGAGTTTTAGCAGTTTTATGTCTTCGGGAGGTGGCTCGGATTTTGAAAAAGCAAAGCAACTTTTTGGCGATACGTATTGGTTTTATTATTTTTTTGCCGGCGGACAAAAGTAAAACGCGGCAAAGGTGTGTTGTTAACCTTATAAGCCGCGTTGGTTACTCAAAAAATCAAACGTACAAGTTTAGGTTTTTTTCTACTACTATCTTTTTTGCAAAGTAAATGAAAATTAATCAATTAACCAAATTTTTATGTAAATTTTTATAGATTTTTTTAAATTTACATTTGACAATTATTTGTTTACTTTTTACATTTGTAAAATTGTGGTTTTTAGCGTATTAAAACCTTGATTTTTCAGTCTTGGCATTACATTTGTAAAAAAATTTTTTTATACGGATAAAAGTAATTATATTTACGCTCTGATTTTTGAGGAGTATTTTTTGCATAAAATGTTGGAAAAAAGCGGTTATATTGGCATATTATTTTTGTTGTTCACGGCGGTTTTCGCGCTTGACGGGTGCGATGACGGCGGACTTTTTGCTGATGACGAAAAGAAATACCGTGTCGGCTTGTCGCAGTGTGCTAACGATACTTATTGGCGGAAACAGATGAACAACAGTATCAAAGCAAACGCCACGCAGAGTAAGACATTAGAAATTATAAAAATAACCGACGGCGAAAATTCCAGCAGCAAGCAGATTCAGGACATTGAAGATTTAATCCGTGAAAAAATAGACCTTTTGATGGTTTCTCCGAATGAGGCAGACTCTTTGTCGGGCATAATTTCGGCGGTTTACAATATGGGCATTCCTGTGATTTTGATTGACCGCAGGGTCAGTTCCAACCAGTATACGACTTTTATCGGCGCAGACAACAAGGAAATAGGCGGCAAGGCTGCTGATTATCTCAACCTTTTGGGCAAGGATAGGACAGACATTCTTGAACTTCACGGTCAGGCGGGTGCTTCGGCGGCTCAGGAGCGCAGTTATGGTTTTAATTCAAAACTTGATAAGAGTAAAAATTTTCGTCATACGGGCGACCTTTATTGTAATTGGAGCCGCAGTGCGGCGCGTGAGGCGGTTACAAAGTTTTGGGAAGAGGGCGGACGTTGCAACGTGATTTATTCTCATAACGATGATATGGCAATCGGTGCATGGGAGGCTCTTGATAGTCTTGGTGTTAACACCGATTCCATCACAATCATCGGTACTGACGGCGCGGCAGGCGAGGACGGCGGTATTAGGGCCGTTGTTGACGGCAAGATAGATGTTACGTTTTTTTATCCTGACGGCAATGAAGAGGCAATTGAGTATGCAGAAAAGATTTTGTCAGGGGAGAAAGTTCCGAATTATAGGAGACTCGGTACGGTTCAGATCGACCGCAACAATGCCGAAGGTCTTTTAGGTCAGATGACAATGTCAAGGCGTCAGGAAGATAGAATTATCGCTCAAAATGAAACTATTAAATCTCAGAGCGGCGAAATTTCGGGTCAGAGAGTTTGGCTTGTTTTGATTTCTTTCGGACTGCTTACTTTTGTGGTTATGTTTATCATAACGATGAGGCTCTATCACAAGGACAGACTTCACAACGTACAACTCAACGAAAAAAATGCCGAAATTAATGCGCAAAAGGAGGAACTTGAAAATCAAGCAATTTACCTCAGTCAGATGAACGAACAGTTGAGGGTTAGCAAAGAAAATACACTTGGTTCTATACGTTCTGCGCAGACCATTCAAAATGCACTTCTACCGACCGAAGAAGACTTAAACGGTTATTTCAACGCCTTTATAATATATAGTCCTAAGGATATAGTCTCTGGTGATTTTTATTGGTATGGCAGCGAAACAAGTGACAATGTTTCTACTTTTGTGTTAGGCGTTATTGATTGTACGGGGCACGGTGTGCCGGGTGCTTTTATGAGTTTGATAGGTATCAACATTTTAGACCAAATCATCAAGCAGTACAAAATCACTTCTCCTGCCGAAATTCTTGAAAGGCTAAACGCTTCTATCAGAACGGCACTCAAACAAGAGGAAACCGAAAATAACGACGGTATGGAAGCCGCATTGTGCAGAATAGAAATTGAAACCCAGCCTGACGGCGTTACTAAAAAATACACTCTTACTTACGAGGGCGCAAAATTTCCCGTTTACCATTATAAAAAATTAGAAGGCAAAATGGAAGTTTATAAGACGGCGCGGCGTGAAATCGGTGGTAAATTCCGCAACATAGAATCCTCTGTCTGTTTTGAAGACCATACCGTTGCTCTTAGCAAAGGCGACAGACTTTATATGTCTTCTGACGGAATTGGCGACCAGAATAATTTTGAGCGGAAGCGGTATTCTTCGCGACGGCTTGTCAGTGCAATACAAGAATCGTTTAGTCTTAATATGCATGAGCAGCGGGATTATATTTGGAACGATTTAAAACAATTTAAAGGAGACTGCATTCAACGAGACGACATAACCGTTATGGGAATTGAAATTGTTTAGAAAAAATTATGGATTGGAGTTTTCGCATAAAATCTTTTGTTTCAGCCATTATCCTTGTGATGACGGCTGCTTTTTGTTGTTATGGGCAAAAGGGTGATTTTATGAAGGAGGCTTTGTATTTGAAATCTTACGGCGGCAAAGAATTTAAGAGGTCGCTGTTTTTTTATGGCTCGGCTCTTGACAAGAACGGCAATATGCTTTTTGCCACTTCGAGTGGTCTTTTTGTAATGTCCGGCGAAAAAATTGTCAAGTATAAGACTGGTCATTTTTCGGGAATTAGCCGTATTACTGTTGATAGAAGAAATAATATTTTTGTTTGCGGCGACAATGATTTCGGATATTTTGAGCCGCAAGAAGACGGCGATTTGAATTTTGTTACCCTTACTGATCGTCCTGAAATTACCGGCAGAATCATCGACGATGTGGCCTCAGTGGGAGAGGAGATATGGTTTTTTAGTCGGAAAGGTGTTTTTAGTTTTGATTATCAAACTATTACGCAAATTTCGGATACTGGTGCTATAAAAAATGCCAATTCTTGTAGTCTGCCTTTTTATATTGATATTTACGGTAATCTTTTTTATCTTTCTCATGGAAAAAAATATTTCAAAATCTCTTTGAAAAATCTTTCTATGAACCTTGTGCGTTTGGAACTTTCGCTTACAGGCAAAAATGCTGATTTGTTGTTGACTGACGGTAAGAGTTTTTTCCGTATTGAAAGAGAAAAAGCAAATAATCCTTTACCTCTGAATGATAATGATTTAATTAGTGTTAATTTAAGTCATACTTTTGATGAAAAAGTCCGTGCAGTTTCTTTGGCTTACGATTCCGTTAGCAGAAAAACGGCTGTTTCAGTGAACTACGAAATTGCTGTTTTTGACGAAACCCTTAAAGAAATTTCAGAAATAGATACCACAAATTCGTTGCCGAAGGCGGATATTTTTTATATGCTTTTTGACCGAAAACATAATCTTTGGGCTTCGTCTTTGTATTGTGTTACGAAAATTGAACTCAGTACTCCGCTTTTGGTTTACGATCTGAGGCACGGAATTTCGGGCGGGGGGCTTAGCACCGTTAGGATAGGGGATACGCTTTATTGCTCCGGTTTTGACGGTCTTAAAACGGCGAAGATTGATGACTATCTTAAATTTGAGACTGTTAAGTTTCCGGGCATAAATTTGGGCTTTATTTGTTGGAACGTTAAGCAAATAGAGGGCTCAGTTTTGGCATTTACTTCGCACGGCATTTTTGAAATTTCAGGAAATAAAGCCGTAAAAATACTTTCCTATCTCAATGTTTATAATGTTACTTTGTCTCAAAAATTTCCGGGCAAAATGTTTATTGCCGCTTACGACGGTCTGTTAGTTGCCGATTATACAAAAGATAAAACTTTTAAAATCAGTAATTTACATTCTGTTGACGGTATTAATTATCCGCTTTGGAATATCAAGACTGACAAAAACGGAATGTTATGGTTTTCTACAATTTTTGACGGAGTTTTTTACCTTGTGCCGAAAGATGAGGATTTAAAGAGGTATTCTATTGTGCCAATCGGCAAAAATTATAATGGTTTT
>JAEEXW010000126.1 GCA_016287995.1 Bacteroidales bacterium | reverse complement strand
AAATAACACATATTTCAACTTATATATGGATCTATTATTTTTATCTGAAATATGAAAAATCTTTTTAGCGGCTAATCAATAATAAAAAAGAAGATTACCGCTGTCGTCTGACATTGAAAAATAACAATAATTATGAGTATCTAATGATGTGATTTCGGGGTGTTTGTTTTTAAATGACATATATGACCCTTCTCCGAAAATCCAGTTGTCAAAATTTTTTTGACAGATTGCAGTAAAACTGCAACCCGTCAAAAAAAATATTAAAGGTAAAAATAGTTTCATATTATTTTCGTAAAAATTCCTTTCGTAAATTTACACAACAAAATTATACAAAAAAAAAATCACTTTATCTTACCCTTTCGGGTAATTAACCTCTGTTAACACTTTGCGATAGGTATATTTAAAATGCAGTTTTTAGTCTTTTTGCGTGTTTAATTTCAAAATTATAATCGGGTCGAAAAAAATAAAGCCCGCTTTTTTACACGAAAAACAACGTTACGCCGCCAACCGCCACAACTGCACCGATGACCTCTCTAACGGTTATCTTTTGATGAAAAAAGAAATACGTCGGCAATAAAATCAGCACGGGAGTCAGCGACATGATTGTTTGTGCAATTCCGGCTGAGGTGTATTGAGTAGCCATCAACGACAAGCCTACGCCGATAAAAGGTCCCGTTATAGTTGCAATTATAGTATGAATCAAAACTCCGCTTCGAGAAACTGAAACATAAAATCTCGGTAAACGATAACGAAAAGATGTCCACACAGCAAAGCCGATTAAACCAGCAACTGCTCTTATAAACGTACCTTCAAACGACATAATGTTGACAGGAAGTCCGCTACCTTCAACAGCCTCGGAATAACAATGCAACCCTTTGGAACTGAGTACAAGTCCAACACCCTGACCTACGCCAGCCCCAATTCCGTACAAAATACCTTTGCTTGAAAGTTTTTTTTCAGAGGTTTGGGAATCGCTTTTTTTGTGATGAATGGCGATTATAATGCCCGAAATCGAAATCATCATTCCTAAAAATGCCAAAAACGACATTCTTTCGCCCAACAAAACCCAACCAAAAAGCGATGCCGAAGGAGGAGCAAGTGTCATAAGTAACTGTCCGTAACGCGCTCCGATAAGATTATAAGAATTATAAAGGCAAAAATCACCCAAAACATATCCTACAAAACCTGAAAGAAGAAGCCAAAGCCATGTTTCAAGATTAGCGTCTACGGGGATAGGTTTTCCTGTCAAAAACCATAAAAGACCGGCGAGAAAAATTAAAGACAAAGTCATTCTTGCCACATTAAAAGGCAAAGTGCCCATACGCTTGCTCGCTACTTCTCCAAACATAGCGCACGTAGTCCACGCCACAACGGTGGCAAAAGACAAAATTTCTCCTGTGTACATTTTTATTTTAAGAATCTATAATAATATTCCAAAATTTCTACCGCCGGTTTTTTTAGCCGTATAATCGGGTCTATGAAATAGAAAATTCCGTTTTTGTCAACCAAAACATTATCAGAATCGGCACTAATATCCGTTACGCTAAGATATTCATTACCATAGAAATACGAGTTTTCTTTTTTTAGACCGATTGCCCCTATGACGTATTTGTCAATTTGCTTTTGAGAGGGCGGCAAAAAATTTAACGAAACATACGGTTGCGAATAAATAATTCTAACCTCAGACAAATCTTCTGAAATACATTTGAATGTATATTGTGTATTTGGGAAAAGGATATTATGAATAAGATGTTCAAAAATGATGTCAAATGGACGCAAATTTTTTATAACAGCCTTTGCAAACGGATTACGAATTTTTGTAACTGTCTTACCGTCAGGGCTTAAATATACAATACTTTCGCCTGAGGGTTGACGTTTTTTATCACCGAAATTTTCCCATTGGTTTTTTGGGACAAAAAGACCGTTGTTTTTTGCGGTTTCAATTAGGCATAAACTGATTTCAGACGACAAATCTGACGCGCTTTGCTGGTTATTTCCATATCGTTGAGCGGATAGCCCAATCTCAAACACTCGAATATCGCTTCTATGGCTATCTGCCTGAACTCTTGAGAGATATTCATAATGTAATCTATCGCTCTTTGACCATTTCGCAATAATATTTTTGACAATTTGTCTTCCATAATCAAACATTTTTCTTGCAAATATTTCACTGCAAAGTTAAACATTTTTTATTATAACAAACAAATTTTACGCCGTTTTTTTATTAACTTTGCAAAAATTTTTAAATAATGATTTCAGCAGAAAACTTGACAGTGGAATTTTCGGGTTCCGCACTTTTTAAAGACATTTCGTTTCAGATTAACGAAAAAGACAGAATCGCGCTTATGGGCAAAAACGGAGCGGGAAAGTCAACACTTTTGAAAATTTTAGCCGGAGAGCGTACTCCTACTCGCGGCGTTGTTACCGTTCCGAAAGATACCGTTGTGGCATATCTTCCGCAACACCTTATGACAGAAGACCATAGAACCGTTTTTGAAGAAACGGCGCAAGTTTTCAACTATATAAAAGAAGCCGAAAAAGAAATTGACCGCCTTAACGAAGAACTTTCAACACGCACTGACTACGAAAGTGATGATTATATGAAACTTATCGAAAAAGTAAGTGCATTAAGCGAAAAGTTTTACGCCATCGACAACGTACATTTTGACGAAGATGTAGAAAGAACATTGATGGGTTTAGGTTTTGAACGTGAGGATTTTAACCGTCCGACTTCGGATTTTTCAGGCGGTTGGCGAATGAGAATTGAACTTGCAAAACTTCTGTTAAAAAATCCTGACGTTTTGCTTCTTGACGAGCCGACAAATCACCTTGATATTGAGTCAATTCAGTGGTTGGAGGATTTTATCAAAGAGAGTGCGAAAGCGGTGGTTGTGATTTCGCATGACAAGAAATTTGTGGATTCGATAACAACACGCACAATAGAGGTTACGATGGGCAGAATTTATGACTACAAAGCCTCTTATTCTCAGTATCTTATTCTAAGACAGGAACGTCGCGAGCAGCAGCAAAAACAATACGAAGAACAGCAAAAAATGATTCAAGAAACCAAAGATTTCATTGAACGTTTCAAAGGGACGTATTCAAAAACGTTGCAAGTTCAGTCGCGTGTGAAAATGCTTGAAAAATTGCAAATTATAGAAGTTGATGAAGAAGACACAAGCCGGTTGAAACTAAGATTTCCGCCTTCACCACGTTCGGGACAATATCCGGTGATTGCAGAAGGTGTCGGCAAAAGTTTTGGTGAAAAAACGGTTTTCAAAAATGCGGCTTTTACGATTCAGAGGGGCGACAAAGTGGCTTTTGTTGGTCGTAACGGCGAAGGAAAGTCAACACTCGTAAAGTGTATTATGGGCGAATTGGACTTTGAGGGCAAACTTCAACTCGGTCATAACGTAAAGATAGGCTATTTTGCGCAAAATCAAGCGTCTTTGTTAGATGAAAATTTGACAGTTTTTCAGACTATTGACGATATTGCGAAAGGCGATATCAGAACGAAAATTAAAGATATGTTGGGCGCTTTTATGTTTTCGGGCGAGGCTATCGACAAGAAAGTAAAAGTTCTCAGCGGCGGCGAAAGAACAAGACTTGCAATTTTGCGGTTGCTGTTAGAACCCGTTAATTTGTTGATTCTTGACGAGCCGACCAATCATTTGGACATCAAGACGAAAGACGTTTTGAAACAAGCGTTGAAAGAGTTTGACGGAACTTTGATTGTCGTAAGTCATGACAGAGATTTTCTTGACGGTTTAGTAACAAAAGTTTACGAGTTCGGACATCAAAAAGTGAAAGAACATCTTTGCGGAATTTACGAATTTTTGGAGACAAAACGCATGGAAAATCTTCACGAATTAGAAAGAAAAAATACAAAGTGAATTTTTGTTAACTGATACAATAAAATTATTTTTTTGTTTCACGTTATAAAAAAAAATTGTAATTTTGCCGTTGTTATGGCGCGTTTGTTAGCAATAGATTACGGAGTAAAACGTACGGGATTGGCAGTTACCGACCCCTCTAAAATTATTGTATCTCCGTTGCAAACTGTTGATACAACATATCTTACGCCGTTTTTGAAGGAGTATTTGGTAAAGGAAAAAGTCGAAAAAATTATTATCGGCTATCCTGAAAATCCGCAAAAAGACAAGGTGAATCCTGTCGTTAAACAGATAATTTTGTTTTCTGACAACTTGAAAAAACTTTTTCCGGATATTCCGATTGAGTTTTATAACGAAGAATACACTTCGAAAGAGGCTGTTTCTGTTATGTTGGCAGGTGGTTTTGGCAGAAAATTCCGTCAAACAAAAGGAAATACTGACAGAATGGCAGCGGCATTGATTTTGCAAGGTTGGATTGATGAAAACGGCGCAAACTAAAAAAGTAAAAAATAAAAAAAATGATATTACCTATAAGTATAATTGGAACTGCGGTTTTAAGAAAAAAAGCCGAAACTGTAACAAGGGATTATCCCGAACTCAAAGCATTGATTGATGATATGTTTGAAACTATGTATAAGTCTGACGGCGTAGGTTTGGCCGCTCCACAGGTTGGACATTCAATCCGTCTTTTTGTGGTTGATGCCGCCCCGATGACAGACGATGAAAACGATGTTTTCACAAAAACTTTCAAACGTGTTTTCATAAATCCTGAAATTGTGGAAGTTTTCGGAAACAACTGCTCCTACGAGGAAGGCTGCCTTTCGGTGCCGGGTCTGCATGAAAACGTTGTAAGACAGGACGGTGTTAAAATCAAATACTTGGACGAAAATTTCAACGAAAAGGAAGAAACTTTGACAGGTGCTGCATCGAGAGTTGTTCAGCACGAATATGACCATCTTGAAGGCATACTTTTTACCGACAAGGTGGGTGCGTTGCGCAGAAAACTTATTAAAAACAAAATTGCCAACATTTCAAGAGGCAAATTTGAACATAATTATAAGGTGAAACTGGCTTAAAAAATTTAAGAATTATGGATTTTACAAGAACTTCAAACCCCGTCTTCTCAGAGGAGCGGGTTCAAGGCCTTGCGCGGGAGTTTGCCGGCGAAGGCGTTATGACCGTCAAAGGTGTTGCAACAAAGACACTTTTGCTGTTTTTGCTGGTTTTCTTAACCGGCTCTTTGACGTGGAAACTTGCCATGACTAACAGCGGTGCGGTATTGCCGCTTATGATTGGCGGCGGAATCGGTGCGCTGATTCTTGGCTTTGTAACCTGTGCAAAAGCCGACAAAGCGTATATTTTCGGACCGCTTTACGCTCTTTGCGAAGGTTTGCTTTTAGGTGCACTTTCGGCAATGTACGAGGCTGAATTAGCGGGAATTGTTTCAATTGCAATGTTTTCGACCTTTGCAGTTGCGGGAGTTGTTTTCTTGTGCTACCGTTTTGGTGTTTTGAAGGCTTCCGGTACTTTTATAAAAGTGATTTCGTATGCAACTCTCGGAATCGGCGCATATTATTTGATTTCAATCGTTGCCGGTTTGTTTGGTGCTAACATCAGCGTTTTCCAATTTGGCGCGATAGGAATTGGTATTCAGGTAGTTATCGTTATTGTTGCTGCGTTGAACCTCGTTCTTGACTTTTCTTCAATAGAAGACGGCGTTAACGCGGGAGCACCCGCAAAAATGGAATGGTACGGTGCTTTCGGACTGATGGTTACGTTGATTTGGATTTATATTGAAATTTTAAGACTTTTGGCTCTTTTAAGCCGAAGAAATTAATTAATAATAAAATTTTAGTTTATGGACGGTGTCCCTGATAATTTAGAAAACAATCCGGCTTAGCGGGAAAAACTTATTTTCTAAGGTTTTTTCCGCTGCGGCGGATTTAATTTTAGGAAATAATGATACAGATGTACAAAAGTTTTTTGGGCGACGAGAAACTCTCGGAACTCGAAAGCGGCTGTTGGGTTCATTGTGTTCAGCCTGACAGTGAGGAGGTTTCAATTCTTCAAGAAGAATATAACGTACCGCAAGAGGTCATTCAGGACATACTCGATAACGACGAAAGGTCGCGTTACGAGGTGGATGATGAGTGGAGTATGATAATTTTGAGGATTCCCGTTGAAACGAGTGAAAACGGTATGAGTTACAATACCTACCCGCTCGGTATTTTTATGTGTGAGGACTACACGGTTACGATTTGCATGACACCAAATAATGTTTTGCCGGTAACTCAGCCCTCGGTATACCGCTCTGACGTTCAACCTGTTTACGATGTCATAAATTTTACCCTTCAATTATTTATAAGGAGTGCAAATTCCTTTATGTATTATTTGCGGCAGATTTATCAGCATACGTCTTTGATTGAAAAAGAAATTGAAAAGTCGATTCGTAACGAAGAGTTAACTCGATTGTTGAAGTTGGAAAAATGTCTTGTGTTCTTTATTACGTCATTGAAGTCGAATGAGTTGGTGTTAGCAAAATTCAAGAACTCCAAACGGGCAATTTTTAGCGAAAGAAACGAAGACTTGATAGAAGACGCGATGATTGAGACCAAACAGGCTATTGAAATGGCGCAAATATATTCAAATATTCAGTCTGGCATGATGGATACTTTTGCTTCGGTTATTTCAAACAATCTTAACGTTGTGATGAAACAGATGACCTCAGTGTCAATTATTTTGATGATTCCGACGTTGATAGCAAGTTTTTTCGGTATGAATGTTCCGAATTATATGGAGACGATAGGGTGGGCGATGCCTGCGATTTTGGCGTTTTCTATTTTAATGTCGGTAACCGGTATTCTGATTTCGAGAAAAAAGCATTGGTTTTAGAAAAAAAAACGTTTTTTTCTTGAAAAAATGCCGATTAAAGTTTATCTTTGTGCGGTATAAAAAAATGATTTAGGATTATGACAAATATTTTACCGGCCAATTTTAATGTGCTGTATGTTTTTGCAGGCATGGTTCTTTTGGAGTTTATTATCTTTTTGATAATGGTAACCAAGAAGAATCTCAACGTAGTGAGAATATTTTTTGCTGTTTTATCGGGCAATGCTTTTACTACTGTTTTGTGTTTGTTTATTCCCTTTGGAGGGGAAGGTTTTGGGCATTTGATATGGTTTTTGACGGCGTTTCTGCTTTGTGCGGCTGCTGAATGGCTTATCGACATCGCCTATTTTAGAGACCGTCCTAACAGACTTTCAAACTTGGGATTCCTTTGGGTTTCTCTTGTCTGCAACTTGGTAACGTTTTCGGCAGTTTATCTGCTAACGCAATACGGAGTATTGTAAAAAGGGAACAAAAAAACGCCGCTTGGGATAAGTCCTGAGCGGCGTTTTTTTTATTGAGTTTGGCGGATTATCGGGATTATTTTACAGGTTTTCTTCCTTCTAATGCAGCCTGATATTCAAACATTTGGTCGCGGAGTTGTGCGGCCGTGATGAAATCAAGTTTTTTAGCCGCTTTTTCCATTTCGACTTTGGTCTGTTTGACAAGGTTTTCCAAATCGCGGACAGAAAGAAATTTAATCTCATATTCTTCTTCTTTCTGTTTGGACGTTTTGATTGTCTGAGCATTTTCTTCCGCTTTCGCCAAAATAAGAT
>JAEEXW010000125.1 GCA_016287995.1 Bacteroidales bacterium | reverse complement strand
CGGCAGAAGGTGAGATGATTTAATTCATAATTCATAATTGGCATCCGCATTGGTGATAAACATTTTGCGGATAACTTAGCGGAATCGTCTAAAAAAATCCACATTCCGCTATGCTATCGCGGATAACTTAGCGGAATGTGTGATTTTATAGATGATTCCGCTAAGTTATCAAAATATTAATCAACAAAAAATGCGGTTCTGAACTTTCTCAAAACCGCATTTTATTATAAGATAATCAAGTTTTTACAACTGAATTGTCCACATCGTAATTGAGTAAGGCTCAATTTTTTCAGTCATCTTTGTTTTTATGCTGATATTTTCCTTGATAGGAATTATCGGCTGTTTTTCGTAATTGTTTTCGTCGTTTGGTTCGCCTGAAATAACAGTTTTTTCTGCATTGAATTTGGTAATTTTAAATTTCGACAAATCAATATTTGCTTGTGCAGTTTGAGAACCAGCGTTACAAATCTTTACGAAAAGTTTCTTAGATTTTGAATCGTAAACCACCGACTGTCCGAGAAGATTATCGTTTTTGCGGTTGAATGTTACGCAATCGCCGTAATAATAATCGCCCGAAGACTGTCCGAACATCTGCTGAACATAATAACTGCATGTCAAATAAGGCTTTTCGTTGTCAAAATAAATCAAATCGGGATTCCAGTTTGTAGCGTTTTTGCGTGCGAAAAGCGGAGCGTAAGAAGTCATTACAACCACATCGCCGTTTCTTTCAACATGAAGCAAATAAAGACCTTCTGCGAGGGCATCAATAAGTTTTTTGTCTTTTGCTGCATATTCGCCCAAGTAAACTTTGGTTTTACGGTCTCTCGGATAACTATCATACTGACGAGAAGTCAAGAAGTAATCTCTTGGCTCATAATAATGTTCGTCAAGAATCGGAAGACCGAGTTTTTCTGCAAATTTCCAACCTTCGTCGTAATCAGGATTGCCTTTGTGAGAACCCGGACCTGCCGTTCCGACAATCACGATTTCAGGATATTTTGCCGTGATTTTGTCGTACATATATTTGAAACGTTCTTCAAATTCTGGAGTGATTTTTTCCTCGTTTCCAATTCCTAAATATTTGAGGTTGAACGGTTTTGGATGGCCTGCATCGGCACGAACTTTTCCCCATTTGGTATTAACATCGCCGTTAGCCCATTCGATAAGGTCGAGAGCGTCTTGTGTCCATTTTTCCATGTCAGACATCGGGCAAACGTCCTGAGCCTGAGTCGGCCACATATTCCAACCGCCATTAGTTCCCTGACAACTTACACCACAAGGCAAAATCGGAACGGGCTGCATTCCCAAATCCTCACAAAACTGGAAATATTCATAATATCCGATTGACATCGACTGATGATAGCCCCAGGTGTTTTTGTTGGGTTTGCGCTGTTCTTTCGGACCTACGGTGTTTTTCCAGTGATAAGTGTTCCAGAAACCGTCGCCGCCGCCGTGAACCACACAACCGCCCGGGAAACGCATAAATTTCGGATTCAAATCTGCCAAAGCCTGAGCCAAATCTGTTCTAAGTCCGTGTCCTTTGAAAGTCTCTTGCGGATAAAGCGAAACCATGTCAATGTCAAATTCACCGGTTGTGAGCGATAAGATTTGAAGAATTGCGTTTTTGCAATCCTCTGTTGCTTCGATAGTTGCGGTGTATTTCTTCCAATCGTTACCGCTGACTTTAACAGTTGTCTCGCCGATTGCTTTCGGGTCTTGACCCCAAGGAGCGGGAACTGCCAAAACTATACGGAACTCTTTTTCCTTGTTGTCGGTATTGCGAACGAAAAACGAGAAGTCGTATTTTGCACCTTTTTTTAATAAAAATCCTTCAAAACCGTCATTTTGAAGTCCAGCGCCTTTCCAACCTTTGTAATCGTAATACTCTTTTACACGCTCAACTACAACGTGCATATAATTGGGATTGTTCGGGTGAATCGGGTTTTGCTGACGGGGTTCGATGTATCCGAGCGAATGACCCGGACGAATAAAACGCCAGAAAGAACCTGCTCCCCAACCGTCTTTTTCGATAGGGCTGTATTCAAACGAGCCGTTTTGAACCATCTCGGCGCACAGTCCACCGTCGGCCGAAGAACTGATGTCCTCAAAGAAAATACCGATAAGTTCGTTACTAATTTTTTTGCCGCCTGCGGGTGCTTGCGCCATAAGACTCAATGCAGAGGCAGCCATAAGCGATAATGAAAATACTTTTTTTAACATAATATAGAATTGAATTTTGTTTGTGCAAAACTATAACAAAAAAACGGAAAAAACAACCTCGAAAGTTATTTTTTCGGCTGTAAAATTTCGTTGGCCATTTTTTTTGTCCGCTCAAAATATTCGTCAGCCGCCGACTTTTTGATATGGTTTTTCTCTTGAATTATCTGTTTACGACTTTCAAGTTCTATTTCCGAAACCTTATCGTTTTCCGAAGATTCTGTTTTTATATCTTCTTCAACAGAGACCGCGCTATCAGTATGTACGGTAATGGAGTTCAACGTATCGTCAAGGGAGTTCAAAACCTCACTTTTAAACTCCCTTTTTGTTTCTTTATACTCATTTTTGCGGTAAGCCCAAATCATTCCCGCTATAAAAGCGAAAATGATAATGAGCATTATACCTGTAAATGCAGAAGTGTTCATATTTGCTGTTTTATATTTTTAAAAAATTCGCTTAAACAATCCGGGTTTTGAAGTTTTGTGTTTTTTCTTCATCCGTTTGTTAGTTTCCTTATGATGTTTTTTCATTGCCTTGCCGACTTTCGGGTCTTGCATTTTGATAATGGCTTTTTTAGCCTTTTTCTCGTGCTTGTAATCGGCTATTTCTTGTTTGCGCTTTGCCCGTGCTGACTGTTTGCTGTTGGCATCAAACTGTTTTTGTTCCTTTTTGGTGAGAGTCTCACCTCTATCCAACTTGTCGTGAATCTTTTTCAAAGCGTCTTTTTCTTCGGCTTCTTTTTTGGCCTTTTGAGCCTCTTTTTCATACTTTTTCTGATTCTTTTTATGGTCTACTTTCTCGCCGCCTTTTTTAAAACTTTTGTTTAGTTTTTTTTGTTTTTTCTCTTCCGCTTTTTCTTCTTTCGTTTTCTTTTTTTCTGCCTTTTTATCTTTTTTACTCTCAACCTCCTCTACCTGTACCTCAGAAGGTTTTTCATCTTCAAATTCCGCACTTTCGCCAACCTTTCCGAAATCTTCCAAGTCGGTAACGTCATAATCCAACTCATCTTCTTCTTCGCCTTTTTTCTTTTTGTTTCTTTTTGCCTCTTGTTTTAGACGTTTAGCCTCGGCTTTTTGTTTTTTAGCCAACTCTTTTTCCGCTTTTTCAGAAGCACTATAAGCGTCAGACTGCTCTTTTTCTGCACGTCTTTCCGCTTTTTCGATTGCGGCAATAGAATCCTTCTCCGCCTTCTCGAAATACCTTATTGAATCTCTTTCCCTATTTTTTTCATATTTTGCTTTACGTTTTTTATATTTTTTATACTTTTTTTTCTGTTTTCTCTGCTTAACGCCTTTTTCAATCAAAAAACCATCCTCCGTAAATTGTCTGCCGGAGGGAGCAAACTCTGCCTCCAAATCAACTTCTCCGTATGGATTTTGTCCGTCAACCACACACGGGAACACCAATACGACCGAAATAGTTATAAAAAGTATTTTTAATAGTAATGATTTCATATTTCAAGTTTAATTTTTACCTTTGCAAAAAAATTGCCGTTGCAAACATATTAAAAAAAACGATGAAATTAAAAAAATTGTTTTGGTTTGCCGTACCTTTTTTTGCGGGAATGTTTTTTTCCTGCTCCGAGACAGCAAAAAATCCGCTCGCAGAAATGTACGTCAACTTTGAGGTCAACCTTAATTTTCCGCAATACAAGGACTTAAATTCTCCGGGCGGTTATGCTTATTTAAGCGGCGGTTACGGCGGGGTGTTTGTGTACAATTTTAACGGCACAACGTTTTACGCTTACGATAGGGCTTGTCCCGACAACTTAAAGGATACACCTCTTATTTTTGACGAAAAAGACAAATGCCTTCATCACAGCGATACCGTAAACAACTGTAATTCAAGATACAGTGTTCTTTTGCACGGAGCGGTGAGTTAAGGGTCGGCAAAACTTTCGTTGCAAGAATACTCAGCGGTTTATTCCCCAAACAGCGGCATTTTAAGAATCACTAACAACAGCATGTATTAAAAAAGAAAAATGGAAAAATTCAATATTATAGCAACAACTTTTTTCGGTTTAGAAGAAGTTTTAGCAGAGGAAATCAAAGCGTTAGGCTCTACTGACGTTAAAACGCTTACGCGGGCGGTCTCTTTTTCGGGAGATAACGAAATGCTCTACAAGGCAAATTATTGGCTGAGAACTGCCTTAAAAATTCTCGTCCCGATAAAAACATTTTCGGCTTTTAACGACAAAGAGTTTTACGAAGAGGCTTACAAAATTCAGTGGCAAGATTATATGGCTGTAACTGACACATTTGCAGTGGATTGTGTTGCCTCGGGACCGATTTTCACACATTCAAAATATTTAGCCCTAAAATGTAAGGACGCCATAGCCGACTATTTCCGTCAAAAACGCGGACGCCGTCCTGATGTTGACGTAGAATACCCTGATTTGAGGATTAACGTCCATGTTTACAATTCTCAGGTTACAGTTTCGCTTGACTCTACGGGTATACCGATGAGTAAGCGCGGTTACAAAACACGTCAAACCGAGGCTCCTGTAAACGAAGTACTTGCGGCCGGGATTTTAACACTTACAAAAACAGATTTTTCTACACCCTTTGTTGACCCGATGTGCGGCTCTGGAACCTTCCCGATAGAAGCCTGTCTTATGCAAATGAACATCGCCCCGGGTAGTTTCAGACATTTTGCATTGGAAAAATGTCGCAATTTTGACTCCCAACTTTGGGGAAGAATCAAAAAAGAGGCAAAAGAATTAAGAAAAACCGCACCCGAAAACACAATTTACGGCTTTGACAAAGACGTTATGGCACTTGACATTGCCACTCAAAACGCCGCAAACGCCGGTGTTGATAAGTTCATAAATTTTGACAGAAAAGATTTTTTCAATACGCCAGAAAACGGTTTCGGACTGTTTATGGTAATGAATCCGCCTTACGGTGAACGACTTGAAAACCAAGAAGACATGAATGAATTTTACAAACAGATAGGCGACGTGCTAAAATCTTGCTATTCAGGCTCAAAAGCATGGATTCTCAGCGGAAATCTTACTGCATTAAAAAACATCGGACTTCACCCCTCAAAGAAAATAAAACTATTCAACGGACCCTTGGAGTGCCGTTTGGAATGTTTTGAAATGTACGAGGGCAGTAAAAAGAAAAAATACGAAAATTAAATTAAATTTTAACAAAATTAATTTGTATTTTACATTTTGTTTTAGTAACTTGCGGCACTTTTACGAATACTCTAAAACCGACGGAAAAATGAAAAATTATTTATTTATTTTTACTATTATGACGGCACTCGTTTTGTCCTCTTGTGACGGGTTCAAACGTGATGTCAAAAATGATGACGGTGTAAAACCAGACATTGTCTATAACGCCGAAATCAACAGCGACAACTATCTCAACGGTATTGACGAATATGTGAACTATATAAAGGCAAACGGTGAAAACCTGCAATTTATTCACAACCACGCAAAAGACGTCAAAACCGTAATCAGCGTTCTTGACAAAGACACCGTAAGAATATCTCTGATCGGCGACTCTTTGAAAGAGGACATTGACATTTATTACAAAGATTCCCAGCCGCTGCTTTTGTCAAGGGAAAGGGTTTTGGACGTAGATTCCAACTTTTTGGAAACTGTTTACCTAAAAGACAACAAGATTTACAAATGTTTCCGCGACGGCGTTGAATGTAAAAATTCTGATTCACTGAAAATGTACGCCTCACTGATAAGCGGATTAAGGTAAAATAAAAATGCGGATTTTTTTAAAAGAAAATCCGCATTTTTTTATTCCTCAATCAAAGGAGGTTTTTGTTGAGTATTAATCTCTAAACTATAATCATATTCCCTTTCCTCATTGATATCAATATGCTGTACATAAAATTTTGTGTAATAAATGTCGTCGTTGTACAGCAACTCAAAAAACGCCTGACAATCACAAACAGATTGGCTTCCGTACTCATCCTTGTAACCGACGGCAATCGTTCTTGCAGGTATATGAAACGTTGCAACGCCCATATTGTCAGTTACTTCGCTATATATTGAATAGCGTTGAACATCTTTTGAGACTTCACTTACGCAATATATTTTTTTATACGCCAACGCAGTCTTACCGTCATTGACTAACACTTTTATATTAAAAACAGAATCCCCACGTTCAGTTTTTGCACACGACATTTCTATACAAACCAAAAACAACAACGCGGCTTTCAAAAGAAATAGTTTCATAAATTGCAAAATTTTAATTTTAACATTATTCAGCACCGTACTGCATCAAAAAACCTTTCAAAAATTCGTTCAATTGTCCGTCCATAACGCCTTGAACGTCCGATGTTTCGATTCCCGTTCTGAGGTCTTTTACCATTTTGTAAGGGTGCATAACGTAACTGCGTATTTGACTCCCCCACTCTATTTTCTTCTTTTTGCCTTCGATTTCGGCTTGTTTTTCCCGCTTTTTGTTCATTTCTATTTCGTAAAGATGGGATTTAAGAATTCTGAGAGCGTTTTCACGGTTTTGTCCCTGAGAGCGGCTTTCGGTATTTTCTACGACGATTCCCGACGGAATATGCTTAACACGAACTCCCGTTTCCACTTTGTTGACGTTTTGACCGCCTGCGCCGGAAGAGCGAAAAGTATCCCATTCAAGGTCAGCGGGATTGATAGTGATTTCAATATCATCGCTCACAAGCGGCACTACGAAAACCGATGCAAAAGTTGTCTGACGTTTTCCCTGAGCGTTGAAAGGCGATATTCTTACAAGTCTATGGACTCCGTTTTCGCCTTTTAACCAGCCGAAAGCGTATTCGCCGGAGATTTGCAACGAAACCGTCTTGATACCCGCGTCTTCACCTTCAAGATAATTTGTAACCGTAACTTTATAACCGTTATCCTCCGCCCAACGACTGTACATACGCATAAGCATAGAAGCCCAGTCGTTTGACTCGGTACCACCTGCGCCGGCATTGATTTTCAGAATAGCGTCAAAAGAATCCTCTTCGTCGCCAAGCATATTTTTAAATTCGAGGTCTTCAATTTTTGCAAGTACAACTTTGAACTGAGCATCATAATCTTCGCCCGGATCATCGCCAGCCTCGGCAAACTCTGCCAAAACCTGCAAATCTTTGAAAGCGTTTTCCGTAGCCTCAAAATCCGTAACCCACTTTTTTACGGAGGCTATTTCTCTTAAAAATTTTTCAGCGGCCTTCGCATCATCCCAAAAACCGTCTTCTTCGGTTTTGAGTTGTTTTTGAGCGGTTTCCTTTTTTTTGCCCTCAATGTCAAAGATGCCTCCTCAACTCCCACAATCTTTTTTCGAGAGCCTTATATTCGTCTTTGTTGTACATATCTTTTTTTTAACGGATTTTTATGACACTGCCGTCATT
>JAEEXW010000124.1 GCA_016287995.1 Bacteroidales bacterium | reverse complement strand
GGTTGCGCCGTCTTTATAGACGTATACGCCGTAACCGGTCTGACAGTCGCCGTTGACGCAGCCTGATGATATTTCGTTTTCCGAAATATCATCGCCTACCCAAATATCAGTAGAGGTGGTGCCGTCTTCGTAACTTACAGTGCCGATACCCTGACGTTTGCCGTTTTCCCAGTGTCCGAAATATTTTTCACCGCTATCACCCCAAATGTAAGTACCTTTGCCGGAAAATTCGTCATCTTTGAAATTGCCTTTATAAACATCGCCTCCATTAAAAATCAGCGTTCCTTGTCCGTTATAGTTTCCGTCTTTAAAAAATCCAGAATAGCGATTACCAGAATCATCTACATAAACACCGTAACCGTCTTCACAATTACCCGAAATACACTGTCCGGAAGCCTTGCCCGCACAAAGCGCAGCAACGGCAATTAAAAATAAACCTTTGTTTTTCATATTCCATATATTTTTAGTTTTGTTTTTTCTTTCCGAAAATCTTTTTTATCAACCAAACCAGAACCAATATCGGAAGCAAAACGCATACACCTCCGAAAATAAGAATGTCAAAAAGTGTTAAATCCTCATCACTGCTGTCACTGTCGTATGAATCGTCAGTATCGCTTTTTAGGCTGTTCGGTCTGTCCTGTTTGTTAGAATTCGTTATGGCAGTATTGTCTTCTTTTATGCTGATTGAACGGACAACAATTTGCGGGTCTCTATCTTTGCCTGTCTCGTCAAAACCAGTTGTTTTGCGTCTGACATACTCGCGGGCGTTGTCAACGATTTTTTCCCAAGAAGGCTCTTTTTCAGAAACGGCACTTATCTGCGAATGTATGTTGTTTAAGAATGCTGTCAAAAGGTAACCGCCTCTTGCATCGCAAAGTGCAACTTGACCCGCTTTTGCTGCCGTTACTTTAATTGAGCCGGAAGAATTGAGAAAAAGTTTTTCAAGTTTTTTCAAGTCGTAACTGCTATTGCCGCGTGAGGAAAGTGCCGAAGATTCTACTTCCTGACGGGTTGCGCCATAAAATGCATTGCAGCAGTCTGACAAAACGATTGTAAGACGCGCTTTCTTTTTCGTTAACATGTTATAAACCTCCGAAACACCGAGATACTCCTTGTTTGAGGTAATACCATAGTCGGAATACGTTAAAAACATATTCGGATAATCGTCAGTGTCATCGTCAAAACGGAAACCATGCCCGGAATAGAAAAAAACGATAATGTCGTTAGGTTCAGCCTTTACGCTGTTGATTGCCTTCAAGATGTTCGCCTTAGTGAAATCGTTACCTGAAATAATATGCTCTTTGTAACCGATATTCAAGTGATTAGCGAAACGTTTAAATTCCGGCTCAGCGAGTTTTAAGTCGGTCTCCACGGACTCACCAATAGAAGCGTCCTTAGTGGCAGCCACCATTATAAAGTGCATTGTAACCGGCTCGTTGTTGGTTACAGTCTCTTCATTATTGTTGGTAATGTTATCATTGTAATCGGCATTATCGTTGTAGTCATCATTGTAGTCGTAGTCATTGCTTTTCCCACCCTGCTGATTGACTATATTGCAGGCCTCAGTGATAACGCTGTACATATCTTCGTCTTCTTCATAAAACTTACCGACAAATTGCGCATCCATTTTCGTAAGCGGAATTTCGTTGAAGTAGTCGGCGACTTCCATTTCATCGTCTACTTCTGTCTCATCAAAAACCACGAACGGGCTTTCTGACTGGTCGGAAGCATCCTTTTTTGTCCAAGTCCAAACGAAATAAGGGTAAGAAAGGTTTTCTTTGTCTTGTTCGGGAATGGGCGAAAAAACCATAAATTTTGTTTTACCACGTTTCTGAAAACTGCATTGATAGGCACATTCCCAATAATAATCGGTATTATTAGCCCTGACGCATCGAAGCGTACAATTTTCGTTGTCCCAATACGTCATAAGTCCGAGATACTGCTGCTTGTCAACTCTGTCGTAATACTTTATCTCGTAAAAAGTTTGCGCTTTTGCCGTGATACTTATCAACACGGATAAAAGCAGGAATAAAAAACATTTCTTCATAATCTAAAAATGGTATTGATTTGTCGCAAAGGTAGGAATAAATTTTATATAAAATATTAAAACAATAAAGTTTTTTTTATAATTTTTAACAAAATACATATAAAAACAAAAACCGTCCGGAATAAACAATCCCGAACGGTTTTTTTATCATAACACAAAAATGTTAATCTTTTACATTTGCTTTCAAGAACTCGCGGTTAAGTCTTGCAATGTGCGAAATCGAAACTGATTTCGGACATTCAAGTTCGCATGCACCGGTGTTGGTACAATTACCGAATCCGAGTTCGTCCATTTTAGCGACCATTGCTTTTGCGCGTTTTGCAGCCTCGGCTTTTCCTTGCGGCAAGAGAGCGAGTTGCGAAACCTTAGCCGATACGAACAACATTGCAGAACCGTTTTTACAAGTTGCTGCGCATGCGCCGCAGCCGATACAAGCAGCAGCGTCCATAGCCTCGTCAGCATCGGGTTTAGGAATCGGAATTGCATTTGCATCAGGCACACCACCCGTTGAAACTGATACAAAGCCACCGGCTTGCATAATCTTATCGTATGCTGAACGGTCTACCATCAAGTCTTTGATAATCGGGAAACCGCCTGAACGCCAAGGTTCAATAGTGATTTTGTCGCCGTCGTTGAATTTACGCATGTGCAACTGACATGTCGTAATATCATCGTCTGGTCCGTGTGCACGTCCGTTGATAAAGAGCGAACACATACCGCAGATACCTTCACGGCAATCGTGGTCAAAAGCCACAGGACCGTCCGGGTCAGCAGTTTCAATTAATTGTTCGTTCAAAATATCCATCATTTCAAGGAACGAAGCCTCTGTCGAGATGTCCTTTACTGTATATTCTTTAAACTGACCTTGGGCATTACGACCTGCCTGTCGCCATACTTTCAAAGTCAAATTCAAACTTTTATGTCCTTCTGCCATTTTTTTTGACTAATTTTAAGTTTGTTGATTTTTTAAAACTCTTCTATATGAGACAAGCACAAAACTATTTGCCGGTCTTATAGTTACGTTTCTGAACTTTTATAAATTGATAGTTAAGCGGTTCTTTATGAAGTTCGGGTGCTTGGTTTTCGCCTTTGTATTCCCATGCGCCAACATACATAAAGTTATCGTCATCACGCTTAGCCTCACCTTCTTCTTGCGATTCTACACGGAAGTGTCCACCGCAACTTTCATTTCTGTGCAAAGCATCGCGGGCAATAAGTTCTCCTAATTCGAGGAAGTCTGCTACGCGGTTTGCCTTTTCAAGTTCTACGTTAAGACCGTCTTTTGAGCCCGGAATCTTAACGTCTTTCCAAAATTCTGCCCTCAAAGTCTGAATCTTTTTAATGGCATCTTCCAAACTTTCTTTTGAACGAGCCATTCCAACATCGTTCCACATAACTTTTCCGAGTTCTTTGTGGAAATGGTCAACAGAATGTTTACCGTTGATTTTCATCAATTTATCGATGTAATCTTTAACCTCTTTCTCGGCTTTTTGGAACTCTGCATTTTCTTTGGGGTTAATGCGTTTAACGTTGAACTGGTCAGCCAAGTATTCCTGAACTGTGTACGGAAGAACGAAGTAACCGTCAGCCAAACCTTGCATCAAAGCCGAAGCACCAAGACGGTTAGCACCGTGGTCAGAGAAGTTAGCCTCGCCTGCTGCAAACAAGCCCGGAATTGTGGTAGAAAGTTCGTAGTCAACCCAAATACCGCCCATTGTGTAGTGAATAGCCGGATAAATCATCATCGGCTCTTTGTACGGGTCGGTGTCGGTGATTTTCTGATACATCTGGAAAAGGTTTCCATAACGCTGTTCAACTACATTTTTACCAAGACGTTCGATAGCGTATTTAAAATCGAGGAATACTGCATTTCCAGTGCTATTAACACCAAAACCGGCATCACAACGCTCTTTGGCATTTCTTGAAGCAACGTCTCTGGGGACAAGGTTTCCGAATGCGGGATAACGCTCTTCCAAATAGAAGTAACGGTCTTCGTCCGGAATATCAGATGCTTTTTTCAAACCTTTGCGGAGTGCCTCAGCGTCTTCTTTCTTTTTGGGAACCCAAATACGTCCGTCGTTTCTGAGCGACTCTGACATAAGGGTAAGTTTTGACTGATAATCACCGTGTTGCGGAATACAAGTGGGGTGAATTTGAACCATACAAGGATTAGCAAAATATGCGCCTTTTCTGTATGCTTTCATAGCAGCCGAACCGTTAGAACCCATAGCGTTAGTAGAAAGGAAGTATACGTTTCCGTAACCGCCGGTAGCCAAAATAACGCAGTGTGCAAAGTGCGACGAAACTTCGCCCGTAATAAGGTTTCTTGTTACGATACCGCGGCAACGACCGTCAATAATAACGAGATCCATCATTTCGGTACGAGAGTGCATTTCTACGTTACCCAAGCCGATTTGTCTTGACAAAGCCGAATAAGCACCTAAAAGTAACTGCTGTCCCGTCTGTCCGCGGGCGTAGAATGTACGCGATACGAGCGCACCACCGAATGAACGGTTAGCAAGAAGTCCGCCGTATTCTCTTGCAAACGGAACGCCTTGTGCAACGCACTGGTCTATAATGAGGTTTGACACTTCCGCCAAACGGTAAACGTTGGCCTCTCTTGCGCGGTAGTCGCCGCCTTTGATTGTGTCATAAAAAAGTCTGTAAACAGAGTCGCCGTCGTTAGGATAGTTTTTAGCGGCGTTGATACCGCCTTGTGCTGCGATTGAGTGTGCCCTGCGGGGAGAATCCTGATAACAGAATGCTTTAACTTTGAAACCCATCTCAGCCAAAGAAGCGGCAGCCGATGCACCGGCAAGACCCGTTCCGACTACGATAATATCTATTTTTCTTTTGTTGGCGGGATTTACAAGGTGCTGATGTTCCTTATAATTGGTCCATTTGTCCTTCAAATCGCCTTCTGGTATTTTAGAATCCAATTGTGCCATAATTTTCTACTTTTCTTGAAAAAATGATTGTTTTTTGATTTGGTTAAAATTACTTGCCTTGGTTTTGACAAGGTTTTTCGCCCTGACAGGGTTTGTCACAAGGTTTGTCGCCATGATGACCGGACTGACATTGATTGTGAACCTCAGGTTTACCTTTGGGACAGCAAGGAGTTTTGGTGTCAATAGCACCGGCAGCAGCCCAAATAACGATAAATGCAAAACCTGCACAAATAATGGTGCTGAACCATTTAGCGATGCATTTAAGTCTGGGAATCCAGAGACTGTTGCTAAGACCTACGGTATGGAAAGCAGACCAAAAACCGTGGTTTAAGTGCAACCACAAAGCAGCGAACCATACTAAATAAACGATTGTCAACGCGATGCTCAAACCGCCGCAATCGTGGAAATAATAGTTGATCCACTGTGCGCCTTGTGTAGGACCGAATTGCAAACCTTCGCAACCGGCGAGTTCAGCGAACATCATTTTAGCCCAAAACTGACCGAAGTGAGTTAAAAGTCCGCAAGCAATGATGATACCGAGTACCAACATGTTTTTAGAAGCGAACTCCACATCTTTTGGGAGGTTTTGGGAATCGTAACGGTCTTTACCACGTGCTTTTCTATTCTGAACGGTCAGAACGAAAGCATAAATGATATGGAGCAGAAAACCTGCTGCCAAAACCATAGTTCCCGCCACCGCGTACCAATTTGAGCCTAAGAAGGCGCAAACCTCGTTGTAGGCGCAAGGGCTGAAAACCACCACTAAATTCATACAGAGGTGGAACAGCAGAAACAATATCAGAAAAAGGCCTGATACGCTCATAATCACCTTTTTACCGATAGAACTTTTAAAAAATCCTTTCATAGCAGATTGTTTGTTACTTTTTTAAATTTTATAAAACTTTTTCAAAGTGCAAAAATAACTTTAAATTGCGAATAAATCCAAACTTTTTTTAAGTTTTTTTCAAAAAAGTTTTTCCGGAGAGAAAAACATACAACATTTTCCCGTTTTTTCAGTTATTATATTGTAGATATTTAACGAAAAAAAATTTTAGTTATGAAGAAAGCAATTTTATATTTAGCAATATTGTTGACCTTGCCGTTTGTGGCGTGCGGTCAAAAAGAAGGCATTAACGTCGGCGAAAAAATTTATGAAATTTCAGGCGAAAATCCTGACGGACAGAATTTAACTCTTTCCGATTTGAAAGGGAAAATCGTCTTGGTGGATTTTTGGGCTTCATGGTGCCACCCGTGCAGAATGGAAAACCCCGCATTAAAAGCCGCTTACAACGAATACAAAAACGCTGAATTTACAAAAGGCAGCGGTTTTGAAATTTTCAGCATTTCGCTCGACAGCAAAAAAACTGATTGGGTAAAAGCCATTGAAAAAGACCAACTTCCGTGGAATTATCACATCTGCGACTTTAAGGGCTGGTATTCGGCTTGGGCAGATATGTTTGAATTAGAAGCAATTCCCGCTAACCTTTTAATCGACAAAGACGGTATCATTATCGCAAAAGATTTAAGAGGCGACGCCTTGGAAATAACATTAAAAGCCTTGAAAAAATAAAAGTTTTTTTTAGCGGGCAGAAATGCCCGCACTCCATTTTTCTTAAAACCATTTGTGAAACAAAATCCACCACAAGAATTTTACCGTCAAAACCACATTCCAAAACGTTGCTCTTAAAAATCCGAAATGCGAACACATTATTTTATAGCGATCCTTTAAACCGGGAACGATGGTTTTTGCCGTTCTGCCGCCTTCTAAAAAGTGCGAAATAGTTTTATGCGAATTATAATTAAGTCTTGACTTTTTTAAAACGTTAAGGCACCAATCGTAGTCGGCGGCGTATTTGTATTTCAGGTTATAGGGACTACACATTGTCCGCCGCGCAAAAAACGACTGATGACAGACAAGCATACCTTTTAAAAAATCCGTGTATTTCAAATCCTCCGGCGGGCGGTGCCGCCTTGAATGTAAAATATTACCCTCATTGTCAATTATATCGGTTTCGCCGTAAACTACGTCAGTCTTTGAAAAGTCATTTTCCTTGGTATTAAAAACTTCGCTCAAAACACCCGCATGAGAAAATTTGTCGCCGGAATTGATAAAAATTACGAAATCTCCCGTCGAAAATTTCAAGCCTTTGTTCATTGCATCGTACAATCCGGAGTCTTTTTCAGAAATAATTTTTGAAATTTTACTTTCGTATTTTTTAACAATATCCAAAGTTCTATCCGTACTTTTTCCATCAACAATTATATATTCAAAACTCGGATAATCCTGATTTACAATACTTTTGATAGTTTCTTCAATAGTTTCTTCGCCGTTAAAAACCACGGTTATGACAGATATTTTTAATTCATTCATCTCTTTTTTTGGTGCAATATTAGAAAAAAAATTTTTACTTTAAAAAAAATTTGTTGGTTTGAATATTTTTTTATTACTTTGCCGTCTGAAAATTCCGTTAAAAAAGCGGAAGATTTTTAAGAAACGAAATTAATTAATTTTTAAAAAAGAAATAAAAGAAATGGCTCATCATCATTCAGCAAAAAAGAGAATCAGACAAAACGAAGCGATAAGAGTT
>JAEEXW010000123.1 GCA_016287995.1 Bacteroidales bacterium | reverse complement strand
GCCCGCCTGAACCGCGTATTTGTTGCCCCACCAACCTGTCCCGGACTGAACTTCTTTGATTTTGAACTCGTCAATCATAGCCTGAGCAAATAATGTCTGCTTAAAGAATTTCAGTTTTCCAAAAACTCCCATCAGTTCGTTGTCGGGCGAGCCTAACGAATATTCTACGGGACGCGTAAAAATAATCGGATTAATATAATGTAAGTCCACAAAACGGCTATTATTTAAACTATCTCTGCGCACAAGGTTTACCACCTCAAAGCCGCCAAAAGACAGCCATTTTGCGACATTCCAACTAAAAAAGTGATAAACAGACCATTTCGTCTTATTTTGTCGGAGTTTTGAATCAAGATTTTTGCCACCGTTGATAGAAAAAACGTAACAAAAATTTCTCACGTCAACCCGCAAATCAAAATAATACATACCACTATTCAAAGCCGATAGAATCACCGGTCTTAACCCCTCGCCTATCTGTTTTTTGCCTTTTCCAAACGAAAAAAGCAAGTAATCCCACGGACGGTAATTAATGTAAAATTCAAAATATTTTATAAAATAGTTGTTGCCATTTTTCTTAAAATCACCGAGTTGCGAAAAATAACCGAGTGAGTCAGCCAATAATGCGCGATGATTAAGAGGGTTAGAATATCCGCCGATAACGTTAGCAGAAACGCTGAGCATTTTTTTATAGTTATAACCGCCGTTAAAACCCAAAAACGCATCATATAAAAAATTGTCTTCGCCCTCCGACTGATAGCCGCAAGCAATTTTTGTTAACGGCGAAAGTTGAAATCCGTTTTTATCCAAAAAAGCCCCGACAGACTCTGCCGAGGTGTAATTTTTTATCTCACTATGAAAATTTTTATTGTAAAATTCCGCTTGTTCAATAGAATCTTGTTCGTAACTGTCTATAACAACATTGCGCGTTTGCGAAAAACTATTAAGACACAAAAAAGTTAAAAAAGTCGTAAAAAAAAATTTCATAGTTGCTCCTTATCTCCTTTTTTTCGTTTTTTTATTGTGATAATCGCCTGCGGTATATGAAAAATCGCCATAAGTACCAGAAAATCAATGAGCAACATTCTCATCAAAGGAAGCGACTGCGAAATCTGCCACGAGAAATACGCAAAAATAATATTAATCGGAACAAGCACTAAGTCTATTTCCCAAGCCTTCAAACCCAAAGATTTCAATCTGTAATGTATATGGTGATTATCAGGCTGCATAATCGGTTTACGAAGTACAAACCTGATAAACATCACTCTCAGCACATCATAAACGGGAACAATCATAAAAGTTACCGCTACAATAGGAGCACATTGCAAAGGCTTAGAAAGTACTTCTACATGTGCACCGTGATTGCACTGCATAAATTTCATTGCCATAACAGAACACATAAAACCGACAAGCATACTTCCTGTATCGCCCATAAAAATTTTAGTCTCTTTCCCGAACATATTGTGTCTTAAAAAACCTGTCATTGCTCCGATAAAACATATTCCGAAAACAGTAAAATCTACAACACCTTCCAAATAAAACCAAATAGAAAAAAACGCTACCGCTGTAATGCTGAGCAGTCCTGCAAGTCCGTCAACACCGTCTATAAGATTGTAAGCATTAATAATAGAAATTACAAAACCTATTGATAATAAAACACTTATCCAATACGGCAAATCATGCAAACCAAAAATTCCGTCAAGACTTTCTATTCTTACATCGCCGAAAATTACGGTCAAAGCAGCGGCAGTTATCTGTCCTAAAAGTTTTGTAAGAGGCGCAATTTCCAAAATATCGTCCTTAATGCCAACAAAAAACAAAAGAATGGCCGAGGCAGCAAAAGCCTGCAAAAAACTTTTAGTTTCGCCACCACAAAATAACATTGCAGTAATTAAAAAACCTGCAAAAACAGCACAACCGCCTAACGTCGGAATTACTCCAACATGTAATCTTCTTTCGTTAGGTTTTTCGCAAAGACCTTTAAGTTTAGCAACCGTAACCACAGAAGGTATTGAAACCCAAGTAATTATCATCGCCGTCAAAAAGGCTCCCGGTATAATTAAATTTTCCATTTTTTTCTTAGTGTTTTTAATGCAATTTTTTTCCGCTGCAAAGATACATTTTTTTTATCAAAAATAGAAAATTAAACGTTAATCTTTTTTTTATTATTTTTTTTTTATTTATATTTTTTTAACCATCAACGTTTAATTCCCTGCTTGTCAAGTTCTCTCTGAAAATCCCTTGCATGACGTTTTTGGTCTTCGTAACTCTTTGAAAAAAAATGCCGTCCGCTAAAATCGCTTTTAGCACACATATATATATAATCATTTTTGTCATAGTCCAAGACAGCCTCTAACGTGCTTTTTTCAGGAAAACAAATCGGAGAAGGCGGAAGTCCCGGATATTTATAAGTGTTGTATGGCGAGTCAAATTCAAGCATTTTGCCCGTAACACGCCTTATAGAAAAATCACCGATTGCGTAGATGAGCGTAGGACAACTTTGAAGCGGCATACCAATTTTCATACGATTGATGTAAAGTCCGGCAATAATAGGCTGCTCGTCCTTAAAACGCGCCTGCTCCATTTGGACAATAGAGGCTAAAATGCTGACTTCGAGCGGTGTAAGATTAATTGCAGCGGCTTTTTGCCTCCGCTCTGTCGTCCAAAACTTTTGATAATAAGAATACATCTTTTCTACGAAATTTTCTTCGCTCGTGTTCCAATAAAAGTTGTAAGTATCGGGAATAAACATCGCGTTGCAAGTTTCGGGATTGAAACCAAACTTTTTGAGATATTCCTTGTTTTGAAGTAAATCATAAAGCACATTGCTGTCAACGTCGATTTTTTGTGCCACCTTAGAACAAAGTTGCTTAATAGTGCGCAAGTTGTTGAAAGCAAGACTCACCTCCGACTGAGAGCCGGAGCGAAGAAGATTTATAAGAGAATTGCTACTCATCTTGTCAGAAAGTTTGTAGCGTCCGCCTTTTATTTTTGAAGGATAATTTTTCCGCTGAGCAACAAACTCCAAACCGTCCTTGTCCTTAATATCAAAATTTTTATACAAAGAATCCAAAACTGTCTGAAAATCAGCACCGTTTCTAATATAAAGATATTCGGTGTCTTTTATAAACACGTTAGCGGAATACACTTTGTTATATATGTTAAAACATACGATTCCAACCACAATTCCCGCAACTAAAAACGCCGCAAGAAGTATTTTAACTGATTTTTTCATCTCAAAAATTATTTTTCAGAGTGCAATTTTAAATATTTTGTCGTAAAAAAACAAAAAAATTTGTTTATATTGCACATTATCCCTAATTTTACAAAAAATTTCGGCGAATGAATTTGAAAAATTTTACCGGTAGGGAAACCGAATTAGGAATTTTGTTAGACACGTTTGAAAGTTGCTGCAACTCAATAGGATACGCGGTCTTTTTGAGCGGCGCAGTCTCTTCGGGCAAAACATCTTTGGTGGAAAAATTCGTTGAAAGACTGAAATCTGGCGGCTATGATTTTCAGTTTTTCGGCGCGGAGATTTTTTACTTCAATTCAAAAACAGATTTTTGCGCTTTTGATTTTCTAAAAAACGAAGTAAATATAGAAGACAAAGACGAAGTTGAAAAAATTTTAAGGCAAAAAGCCAAAATTTCACCGGTCATATTTTTTATTGACAATCTAAATTACGCCGACGACAAAAGTCTTGATTTACTGTATTTTATCTTACAGCAACTGAAAGAAAAACCGTTTAAAATGACGCTGATACTTTCTATCAGTGCTGAACTTTTTAATAAAAAAACCGACAAAATACTTTCCTTTTTACAAAACAGCGGAGATTTTTTTCGGCAGATAACTTTGCCGCCTTTCAAACTTGCCGATATTGCCATGTACATTTCAAAACGCTTTCCAAAGCGGGATTTTTCGTTAGGACTCTCCAACGAAATAAGGGAAATTTCGATGTCGGATTTGTTAATCACGGACGAAATTTTGGACTACTTGGTGTTAAGCGGATTTTTCTTTCTTTCGGAAGACGGCGTTTTAAAACAAAAGGAAGAAACCTTAAACTTAAAACCGAAAATTACTTTCAACGAAATAGAACAACTTAAAATTCAGGCACTTATAAATTCCAATCTAAGTTTTTCTGAAAAATACCCCTTTTTGCAATCTTTGACAGACAATTACACACGGCATACTTTGATGAATGTCGAAACCGAAAAAATGCTTTTCGGCTTTATAGAAAAAATGTCAAAAGAAAACAAAGAAAAGATTGCGGTTTTGAAAGAAAAAATAGAAAACTTTTATTCCAAAAAACTTTCTTTTGAAAACAATTCTGAGGTTTCAACAAAAGAAAAAACGGATTCGGAAATCGAAGAAATCGTTGAAACAAAAAACATTAACGAAGTATTTTCAAGACTTGAAGAGGCTCAGAAAAATTACGATGCCACTTTTGCAACAAAACTTACGGAAGAGGTTTTGAATAATTTTTCAGAATTTTCTTTTTCTGACCAGACTGTAAAACATAATGCCGGTTTTGAACTTTTGCGCTATCAAAACGCCGCTCTAAGTTGGGCGGGGCATTTTAGAAAAGCAAAAGAAATATCTTCGCTGATGTTAAAAACTGCATTAAAATATAACTTAACAAGCAAAATTCATTTTTCATATTACACACTCGGAACGGATTTTCTTAATCTGGCAGACTACGAGGCGGCAGAAGAAAACATTATGAAAGCCATTGAATACGCTTCACAAGAATGTGATTACGCAGCCCTCTCAACGTATAACAGTCAGTTAGGAATGATTTACGTTTACCGTCAAAACACAAAAGAGGCTGAAAAATTTTTCTCGGAATCACAAAGACTTTGTCAAAAAATTACCGATAAGGAAATAATAGCAAAAAATAAGATAAATCTCGGCATATTTTACACATACGCAGACAATTACGAAATGGCAGAGTATAGTCTGAAACATTTGGTAAAATTTTTCGAGAAAAACGGCGACAAACGTTCATATTCAAAAACCTTGGGCTGCCTTGCGATTATGTACCAAAGGACTGAGGATTATGAACTCGCAGAAAGTTACGCGCAACAAGCCATCAAAACCGACTTGGAAATCCGGGACAACGTATCCTTATCAAGTCATTACAACAATTTAGGACTATTTAAATACGAGTGCGGCAAAAATGAAGAGGCTCTTGACTTTTTTATGAAATCGCTTCAAATCAATGAGTTACTCTTTGACGAAAACAAAACAGCCGTTACTTGTAGCAACATAGGCGATATTTGTACCGCTAAAAACGACATAGAAAAAGCCGCTGAGTATTATTTAAGAGCAGCAGAATTGTTCTCAAAAAATAAGAATTTTTCGGGCTGCGCAGCCGTATATATATCACTTGCAGAGGCGTATACCAATGTTCAAGACTACGAAAACGCCGTTTCATTTTTTGAAAAGGCAATAAAAATCTGCGAAAAAAATTCTTTTAAAGAAGATTTGATTTACGCTTACAACTTCTCCGGCGATGTTTTTATAATAGTAAGCGATATACAAAAAGCACTCGATAATTATAATAAGGCTTTGGAAATTGCACAAAACGAAAAATTAGACTCCGGCATTATAACTTCGCTTTACAATATCGGAAACGCTTTTCTTATTTTAAACAATCACAAAGAGGCTCTTGACCGTTATAACGCGGGATTGTACATCGCCAAAAGAAACGAAAACAAAGAAGAAATGAGCAAAGGGTACTCGTTTTTGGGTAAACTCTATTTCAAGCGGACAGAATATGAAGCCGCAATCTTGAATTACAATTACGCAATATCTTTGGACAAGGAACTCAAAAACGGAGAATCGCTTGCCGCAAATCTCAGCGGGTTAGGCGATGTCTACGTAGAGAAAAACGAGATAAAAACCGCTCTTGAAAATTACGAAAAAGCAGAAGAAATTTTCTCCGCACTCGGCAAGACCACCTTATTAATAGAGACAATTCGCAAAACGGCGGAAACGCTTTCAGAAGAAAGCCGTTACAACCAAGCGCAAAAAAAACTTGAACAAGCCTTAACACTCTGTACGGATACCGGCGACAACTTGTCTAAGGCTCTCACTTTAATATCTTTTGCCGATACAGAGGCAAACAATTCGCATTACAAAAAGGCGTTGGATTATTTGGAAAAGGCTCACGGAGAACTTAAAAATCTTCCCTTTTTGGGTGATGCCTATTTTGACTGCACTGACAAAATGGCTGATATTTACAAAGATCTCAAAATGCCGGAAGAGGCGGTCTTGATACACCTCAATCAGTTGGAAATCTTAAAAAAACGTCCGTCAAAAGAAAAAACTGCCGAAAAATATTTAGACCTCGCCGAAGATTACAAAGAACAAGAATTAAACGAAAAGGCTGAGGAGTGTTACAACACGGCTTTAAGACTTGCCCAAAAGGGTTATGACAGATACATACAATCCGATGCTTATTTTGAGGCGGGATTGTTTTTTGTTGAAACAGATAGGTTTGAAAGAGGTATTTCGATGATGTTTAAGGCTCCGAAACTTTTCGGCGAAAACGAACACAACGACTATCGCGCTGCAAATTATTATAATATTACAGGCGACTATCAATACGATGCCGGAAATTACGAAGACGCACTCGAATGTTATCAAAAAGCGGGCGAAATCTATATGGAAATCGGCGACAAATACAAATCCGCTTACATTTTCAATAACATAGGCTATTGCTACGACACTATGTCAAAATTTCGCGAGGCACTGATGTTTTATCAAAAATCTTCGCAGTATTACAGAGCCGTTAACGATATTGACGGGGTTATCAACAACATAAAAAATGTAGCCCTGATGTACGAAAAACTTCAAGAATACGGCAACGCATTGAAATATTGTCAAAGCGCACTCTCCGCACTCGAAAAACTTGAAGCCGATGAAGAAAAAGGTGAACTTTGTCTTGAAATCGCCGAAAACTATGTAAAAGCGTATTCCGACTACGACAAAAGCCGCGAATACGTGATGAAAGCCTACAAACATTTTAAAAACGCAGAAAATTTTTCACGACAGATAAGTTGTCTCGAATCGGCCGCAATGATAAGCATCGTTAGCGGCGATACAGAAAATGCAGACAATTATTTAGAAAGAATACGCCGCGAGGAAAATTACATAAAAGACCCGCTTTTCAAAATCCAAATTCACAAAGCAGCGGGAAACGTCTGTTTCAGAAAATCAGATTTTAAAGGCTGTATGAACGAATATTTTACGGCATTTACTCTGAGTGCCGATTTGGACGATTGGGAAATAATGGCGGGTGTTTATTACGACTGGGCAAACATGCTATCGTCAGATACTGACGAATACAATTCGATAACAGAATTTCAGTCGCAAAAGAAAACTTTGGCAGAATTTGCTTTGGACTATTACGGCAACGCAATCAAAATTGCTCAGAGCAGCGGTAAAAAATCAAAAACCGCCTCTGACGCTTACCTTTCAAGGGCTTTGCTGAATACCGCACTCAATAGGTACAAAGACGCATTGTCGGATTTTGACAACGCAGCCTCTCTCGCAAAAGAAAATTATCCCTCACGCTACGTAACGGCTCTAATGACAAAGGGTGAAAATTGTTTGGAAAAATTTCACCGCATAGACTACGCTTTGGA
>JAEEXW010000122.1 GCA_016287995.1 Bacteroidales bacterium | reverse complement strand
TAAAAGAAAAAGCACTTGAAAAAATTGACAATGACTATAACGTTTTTTATCCTATCGTAAGAAACGAAATGATTGACGAAAAAAGTTTTGAGGCAATTTTGACGGAATACACAGACAATAAGGAAGATATGGAGAAAATTTTCAGTGTACTTCCTTTGTTGAATATTCACATTCCCGAATTAGTAAAACAAGTTGCCGATTTTGATACAGAGGATGATGAAATTCCTGTCCTTTACAATCATGAATTGTACTTAAATGGTCAAGTTGTTGATACTCTTGGCTCTGATGAGATTCCGGGATTTGATGTATTGGTTGTAACTGAAAGTACCAATATTCGTAAAAAAACAAATCTTTCAAAAATCGCGGAAAATTCTTTGTTTCACGGCGAGTATGAATATGTAAGTAAAATTTATAATCCAGTTTATACGAAGAAAAAATTATCAAAAAATACGGAAGGTCATGAAAGTCATTATAAACCGTACCATGACAATGATATTTATACAAGTTGTATAGATAATGAATTAGTTAGAGTGTATAATCTTACGAAAGGAAACCCGCGCACAATGAGACATGCAATGTATTATAATTGGAAAAGTGCCAATGATAATAAAGAAGACATGCGTTATGATGTCAAGGATTGTATTTTTAGATTTAAACTTTCTGCTAATGACTTTTACAGTTATGAGGGAACCTCTCATATTCTTAATAATGATAAGAGTAACAGTATTTTGGAGGAATCCACATCACATAAAAAAACAGAATATTCAAGGGAAAAAGTACTTGAAAATATAATAGGAGGTCTTAGTGTAAAAATCAAGTTCATTTATGAGGCAAGTATTAGAAATACAAATGTTTATACAAATGAGATTATACTGTCAGTGCCTATGACTAAATTATTCGATTTCAACATTAATAGGGATAGGCGACATCCTACCAAATTCAGACATACAAAATACACCTATACGTTAGTTAAGAACGACATTAAATCAAAATGGGTTTATCCGACAGAATTGGGAGAAGATACAAGACTTTCGCGTTGGGATATAATGCAAGACCCAATTAAGAAACGAATAACAGTTGTATTAGTAAATCAAAACTCAGGAGTAACACACACAGAAGAAAAATATTACAAAATCAGCCGTGTAAAAAGTTCAAAATTGGGTTTTTCAATAGATGGTATAGAAATTGGTGAAGCAGTTAAGTTAGGCATAAACGGAGAATTCTCTGCTTCAAACACAAAAGAAGATTATGTCAAATTTACTTATAGTAAGACCGAAAAAGATTTGGAATTAGGTTCGTTTGAAGTTGACTATTTTATGGATGCACCTATTTTAGGGATATACGGCAGCACTGCTGAATTTTATGATAACGGCTGTGGAAATCTCAGAGTAACAATTCTGCCCGTAACAGCAAATTATTATTCAAGAAAATTAGATACAGATATGTAAAAATGTAAAAATTATGAAAAAATTAGTTTTATTATTAGCAGTTTTGATTGGGTTCTTGTCGTCATGTAAGAACGAAAATGACCCGAAAATCATCAGTTATGCGTATTATTTGGTAAATGACACTGATATTTCAGTAAAAATGAGCGGTGATAATACGAATAAATACCTTGTTCCGCATACCAAGAGCAAAATAATATGTGATAAATATGGCAGAGGTGAGTTTAAGTATATTGATTCAAAAAAACTTGCTATAGGAGATATTGTCTTTATATATGGCAATTCAAATGAGGACGGAAAATATTTACAAGTAATTGATTACGAGTTGAAAGTTTCCGATTCTGTTGAAACAGAAGAATCCGACAACAGCATAAAGCGCGAATATCATTTTAAAATCACAGATGATGTATTGCGCGATATAGAAAATACAATGAAGGCAAAAGGTTATTCACCGCAACTTCTGAAAGATCAAGAATACGAGCAATATTTTTTATAGGCTGCTTATTTTCAAGATTTTACAAAAGTTATCAACACAATGTTGATAACTTTTTTTATAGTTGTAGAGCCGCAATGCTTGCGGTTCAAAACCAATAAAGAAAAGCAGGCGAGCCGCCTGCAATCCAAGCAAACATTTGTGGATTTTCGACAAAAACTGGCAAAAACATTTGTGGATTTTCGACAATTTTAACAAAAAACATTTGTGGATTTTCGACATAAACGCTATTTTTGCGCAATAAATCAAACAGTTAAGCATTATGATTTTCAAACGCAAATTATACGCTGTCATGTCGGACTGGAAAAAGACAAAAAACGGAAAAACCGCCTTGCTTACACCGTTTATCTAATAAATTTATTTTCAAAATTTTACAAAAGTTATCAACACAGTGTTGATAACTTTTTTTCGTAAGATTAAAATAATTTTCAGTTATTCCTTTGCATTTCCAGGAATAATCTTTATTTTAGCGCAAAATAAAATCCGGCAAAATGGAATACGTTAAAACACAATATCGGCATCCGAAATACATTAACCCGGCGACGGATTTCGGTTTTAAATTCATCTTCAAAGACGAAGAAATAACAAGGGGCTTTCTTAACGCCTTGTTGCAAAAACAAAATCCGGAAACAAATATCGCCAAGGTAAAGATTGTTGACGGAGAAGCCGACGACACAAACAAAGAAACACGCCGCGTGGTTTACGACGTATACTGCGAAACGGATTCGGGAGAAGAGTTCGTCATTGAAATGCAGAACGACCAGCAGGAATATTTTTCAGACAGAATAGTTATGTATTTGTCGCGGGCGGTATCCCGTCAGCAAAAAAAGGGTTATATAAACTTCATCAACGCGAAAGGCGAAGAAGACAGAAAACCGTGGGACTATCATTTAGCCAACATCTACGGCGTCTTCTTTATGAACTTCAAGGACGAGAAACGTCCGAAAGCGTTTTCTCACTGCACTCTTTCAGACACGGAAGACCACGAAATAGATTCTGACGTGATTCAATATTGGAAAATACAAATGCCGTTTTACAGAGAAATGAAAGAGTCGGATTGCAAAACGGATATAGATAAATGGATATTTAACTTATCAAACATGGAGAGTATGGAAACACAATTAGCATTTACGCAAGAAATACCGCTGTTTGCCCGGTTGGAAAAAATGGCAGAATATTCGGCTCTTGACAAAAAGCAACAAAGGCTTTACGATGAGAGTTTTCATAATTATATGTGTTACCACGGTCAGTTAGATTATAAATACAAAAAAGGACACGACGAAGGCATCGCAGAGGGTCGCATGGAAGGCATCGCAGAAGAACGTGCCAAGGCTCACAAAGCCAGTCTTCAATCCGCTTTAACAATTTACAAAACAGGACTTATGCCCCTTGAACAAATTGCAAAGGCTCTCAATCTTGACATTGAAGAACTGAAAGAATACGTTAATACGCATTAAATTATTTTTAATACACTTATTTTCAATATTTTACAAAAGTTATCAACACAGTGTTGATAACTTTTTTATTTGCTCATTTCTCTGATTTTCTTCATTCTTTCGGAGGCGAAGACAAAATCGTCCAATTCTTTGACTCCCGACGAAAAAATTTCCGCGCTTGTGCCTTCCCATTTTTTGCGGCCTTTGTAAATGAAAATTATTTTGTCGCCGATTTCCATTACCGAGTTCATATCGTGGGTGTTGACTATCGTCGTGATGTTGTATTCTACGGTGATGTCTTTTATAAGGTTGTCGATTACGATGCTTGTTACGGGGTCAAGTCCAGAATTTGGCTCGTCGCAATACAAATACTTGGGATTCAAGGCGATGGCACGGGCTATGGCAACACGTTTCTGCATTCCGCCTGAAATTTCTGACGGATATTTTTTGTTGGCGTTGATGATGTTGACACGTTTCAAGCACTCGTTGGCTCTTTCGCGGCGTTCTTCAAAAGTCATACGGGTAAACATTTCGAGCGGAAACATAACGTTTTCTTCTACGGTATTAGAGTCAAACAACGCCCCGCCCTGAAAAACCATTCCCATCTCCTTGCGGATTTCTTTTCTCTGTTTTTCGTTCATGGCGCAAAAAGAGCGTCCGTCATAAAGAATGTCGCCACTCGTAACGGAATGAAGACCCGCGATACATTTCAAAAGAACAGTTTTTCCGCTGCCCGACTGTCCGATTGTAAGATTGGTTTTTCCGGGCAAAAATTCTGCGGAGATATCATACAAGACTTTTACGTCAGAAAACTCTTTGCAAACATTCTTAACCTCAATCATAGCAGCAACTTTGTCAAAATAAGATTAAACATCAAAACTACAATAGAACTATAAACCACAGCATGAGTGCTTGCCTTTCCAACCTCTAACGCCCCCCCCGAAGTGTAATAACCGTGATAAGAGGCAACCGTTGCTATAATAAAGGCAAAAACCACCGATTTTATCAAAGCGTATGTTACATAAAACGGACGGAAAAACGAGGTTATCCCGACAACATAATCATGCGGGGTTAAACCCACTGTCCCGAAAGAAGCGATATAACCGCCTAACAATCCGATTGCCATACTGAAAATCGTCAAAACGGGAATAAAAAACACAAAAGCCGCAATTTTTGGCAAAACCAAATAGCACGCCGAATTAACGCCCATCATTTCCAAAGCGTCAATCTGCTCTGTAACTCTCATCGTACCGAGTTCAGAGGCGATATTCGAGCCGACTTTTCCTGCAAGAATAAGTGCTACAATCGTGGACGAAAATTCCAAAAGCAAAGTTTCCCTTGTGCCAAGCCCGATTAAATAACGCGGAATTATCGGGTTCTGAAGGTTGTACGCCATCTGAATGGCGCAAACCGCACCCATAAACATCGAAATTATCAAAACAATAGTTATGGAACTGATACCGATGTTTTCGATTTCACGGAGACTCTGACGAAAAAACACGCGCCAACGCTCAGGCCTTGAAAACACTCTTTTGAGTAGCAAAAAATATCTGCCCGTATGATAAAAAAGTTTCAACATTTTCTTTTTTATTCCGCCTCCTCGTAAAGTAAGTCGTCGTAAGGATACCTTTCGGTATGAATCCGTTTTGCCTCGGCGTAAACTTTTTCTTTAAGTTCGTCGATATTGATTTTGTTTTTTGCGGAAATAAAAATACAAGGCGCGGCAGCAGAAAATTTCATTCTGAGAAAATCTTCCATTTCTTGCAACGGATAATTTGCCAAAGTTTTTTCCGTCAAATCATCGTCGTCTTTTTTGTCAAAAGAATAATTATCTATTTTGTTGAAAACATAAAATTTTGACTTTTTTTCTTTTGTGATTTCGTTGATAGTGTCTTCCACCACTTGCATTTGCTCCAAGAAATTCGGGTGCGAAATATCCGTTACGTAAAGCAGAATATCAGCCTCGCGCACTTCGTCCAAAGTTGATTTAAAACTTTCAAAAAGATTTTTAGGCAGTTTTCTGATAAAACCTACCGTGTCCGAAAGCAAAAACGGAAGATTTTTAACAACGACTTTTCTAACCGTTGTGTCAAGAGTTGCGAAAAGTTTGTTTTCGGCAAAGACTTCCGATTTTGCCCAAAGGTTCATAAGTGTTGACTTTCCAACGTTAGTATAACCGATAAGAGCAACGCGGACAAGTTTTCCTCTGTTTTGACGCTGAACGTTTTTTTGATTGTCAATTTTTCTAAGTTCTTCTTTCAGACGTGCAATTCTATCACGGACTATGCGCCGGTCGGTTTCGATTTCTTTTTCGCCGGGACCGCGCATACCAATACCGCCCTTCTGACGTTCAAGGTGAGTCCACATACCTGCCAAACGCGGCAAAAGATACTGGTATTGAGCAAGTTCTACTTGCGTTTTGGAATGTGCAGTCTGCGCCCTTTTCGCAAAAATATCAAGAATTAGTGTGCTACGGTCGATAATTTTGCATTTCAAAACCCCGGAAATATTTCTAAATTGCGAAGGCGACAATTCGTCATCGAAAATAGCACAGTCAATTTCGTTGTTTTCTACGAAATCCGAAATTTCTTGAAGTTTTCCCTGACCTACATAAATTCTCGGATTAGGATATTCCGCCCTCTGCGAAAATCTTTTAACACATTCCACGCCTGCGGTCTGGGCAAGAAATTCGAGTTCCGAAAAATATTCTTCAAGTTTATTGCCGTCGCAATCCTTTGTTATTAAACCGATTACGACGGCTTTTTCTGTTTCCTGACTTGTCTCGTAGGGCATTATTTTTTGTGTTTATGAGAACCTTTCTTTTTGGGAGATTTCTTGGCTTTCGGAGTTTTCTTTTTCGGCTTTTTCGTCTTTACACCGGGAATTACAGCGCGGACGGCTTTTTTGCGGTCTAATGCGTCTGCTTTTTCGGGGTCGGTTTCGATGTGTTTTTCCGAAGTCGAAAGCACAAAATCCAACTGTTTGCGTTCGATGTTTGCGCGGGCGATTTTGATTTGGATTTTGTCGCCAAGTTGATATTTTTTCTTGGTGTAATGTCCTACAAGACAATAGTTTTCTTCGTCAAACATATAAAAATCGTCGTCCAAATCCCTCATCGGAATCATACCTTCAATACCGTTTTCCTCCAATTCGCAGTAAATTCCCCATTCCGTTATACCCGAAACCAAAGCATCGTATGTCTCGCCTAAATGATCGCGCATAAATTCAACTTCCTTGTATTTGTCGGAAGCCCTTTCTGCTTGAACAGCCAAATTTTCCCTTTCAGAGCAATGCTTACAAAGGTCTTCGTAATAGGGTTTTGAAGCCGACTTGCCACCGTTAAGATAACTAAAAAGCAGTCTATGAACCATCAAGTCGGGATAGCGTCTAATCGGCGAAGTAAAATGCGTGTAGAAAGGAAATCCCAAACCGTAATGTCCGATATTGTCGGTAGAATATATCGCCTTTGCCATACTTCTTACCGCAAGCGTAGAAATAACTTCCTGCTCTCTCTGACCTTTTAATTTAAAAAGCAATTCGTTAAGAGTTTTAGCAATCATGTCATCGCTTTTCATATTAATCGAATATCCAAACTTGCTAATAAATTTTTGGAAACTATAAAGTTTTTCCAAATCTGGCTCGTCATGTATACGATAAACAAAAGTTTTAGCAGGGTGCTTTTTGTCTTTTTTTGCACCGACAAACGTAGCAACTCTCTTGTTAGCAAGCAACATAAACTCCTCAACAAGCCAGTTTGCCTCTTTGCTTTCCTTAAAATAAACTCTAAGAGGTTTACCGTTTTCGTCAATATCGAATTTAATTTCGCTTCTCTCAAAAGAAATTGAACCGTTTTTGAAACGTTCGTCCCTTAAAATTTTGGCTAATTTCCAACATTGAAGAATCTCGTCTTTATAATCGCCGTCATTGCCCTCAATAATTTCTTGAGCCTCCTCGTAACAGAAACGTCTATTGCTTCTTATAACAGTTTTTCCGAACCATTGGTTTAAGACCTCAGCCTTATCGTTGAGTTCAAAAACAGCCGAAAACGTAAGTTTGTCCTCGTCTTGACGAAGCGAACAAATACCGTTGCAAAGTTTCTCAGGCAACATCGGAACAACTCTGTCTACAAGATAAACACTCGTACCTCTTGACAAAGCATCTTCGTCAAGTTTTGAACCCTCCTCAATATAAAACGAAACATCAGCAATATGAACGCCTATTTCCCAATTACCGTTTTTGAGTTTGCGACAAGAAATCGCATCGTCAAAATCTTTCGCATCCTTGGGGTCA
>JAEEXW010000121.1 GCA_016287995.1 Bacteroidales bacterium | reverse complement strand
CTCTTTCTGCCTTGAAAACCCGTACAGTCCCGCCTCGTTGGAACTTGTGGAAGTAACCTCTCAGGCGACGACTTTTTTGGCGGGAACGGTTGACCCGCTTTACGCAAGCAAAGTGATGTACGGCCGCGATCAGGGTCTGATACTTTTCGGTGAACTCTTTCATAGTCATTTCAAATACGAACTCGGCGTAATGAACGGTCAAGGAATCAACATCAACGACAAAAACAATAAAAAAGATTTGTTGGCGAAGTTGGAATATGCTCCGATGCCGACTTTGAGATTTGTTGCCTCGGGTCAAAAAGGCAAAGGCGTTGCTGCTGATTATTGTTGGGTAAACCCGTCCGCCGACTTTATTTCGCCTTATAATAAGACGATAAAAGCAGGAGAGGAGTATCAGAGAGACCGTTGGAGTTTTGGCGCAGAATATAAAAGTTTCTTGACGACACCGACCTCCGACTGGACAAAACGACCGCTCTCTTTCCGTGCTGAAATTATGGGCGGCAAAGACGGCGACGTAGAATCATTAGGCGGCTATGCAACGGCAACAATTCCGCTTTTCGCGACCGTTGACGCAGTTGCAAGTTACGATTTTATGAACTACAACAAAACCGATGATATCAAATGTACAAAATTGATTTTCGGCTTGCAATATTGGTTTTACAAAAATTGTAGGGTTCAACTTCAATACACCCGCAGTAATTGGGAAAATATGCAAACCGGTGCTGTCGTAGTGCCGAATCCTATGGGACCACCGACTATTACGCCGATTTATAAACCAGATTTTGATATGATTCAATTGCAGTTGCAAGTAGGATTTTAAAGATAAAAAGACACAAACACAAATAAAATGACAATAGAAGAAAGTTTAAAACAGACGGTTGTTAATGCAGTTAAAACACTGTATGACAAAGATTTAAATGATAATTTAGTTCAGATTCAGAAGACAAAAAAAGAGTTTGAAGGCGATTTGACGGTGGTAGTTTTCCCGATTTTGAAACTTTCGGGCAAAAAACCGGAAGATACGGCGCAGGATTTGGGAAATTTTATTTCGCAAAATTGGGCGGAATGTAAAAATTTCAACGTCGTAAAAGGCTTTTTGAACATTTCGTTGAAACACGCCGTTATTACCGAAATGCTTTTAAACATCAATGCTGACGAAAACTATGGTTTTGAGGCAGTTACCGATAAATCTAAAAAGATTGTCGTAGAATTTTCGTCGCCGAACACCAACAAACCGCTTCACCTCGGACATTTAAGAAATAATTTCTTGGGCGATTCGATTTCAAAAATTTTGAAAGCGGGCGGCAACAACGTTATCAAAGTTAACCTCGTGAATGACAGAGGTATACATATTTGTAAATCGATGTTGGCGTGGAAAAAATGGGGCAGTGGTGAAACTCCTGAAACCTCCGGCATAAAAGGCGACCATTTAATCGGAAAATATTACGTTGAATTTGACAAACATTATAAAGAGGAAATCAAAGACCTCATGTCAAAAGGCATGACGGAGGACGAGGCAAAACAAAAAGCACCGTCAATCGTAGAGGCTCACAAAATGCTTCAAGCGTGGGAGAGCGGCGACAAAGAGACCGTTGAACTTTGGAAAACAATGAATTCTTGGGTTTATGACGGTTTTGACGTTACTTACAAACTCATGGGCATAACTTTTGACAAGATTTATCACGAATCAGAAACCTATCTCGAAGGCAAACAATATGTCTTGGACGCTTTACAAAAAGGTATTTGTCAAAAGGACGAAACCGGCGCAACTTTTATTGATCTTACAGCCGATGGTTTGGACAAGAAAATTTTGTTAAGAGGCGACGGCACAACGGTTTACATGACGCAAGACCTTGGAACGGCAGCGTTACGACACAGAGAATTCAACTTTGACGAGCACATTTACGTTGTCGGCAACGAGCAGGATTATCACTTCAAGGCCCTGAAATTGGTTCTTAAAAAACTCGGATTTGCATGGGGTGAAAACATCAAACATTTCTCTTACGGCATGGTTGAACTCCCGAACGGCAAAATGAAGAGCCGCGAAGGTACGGTTGTTGACGCTGACGATTTGATTGCGGAGATGACTGAAACGGCTCGCAAAACCTCCGAAGAACTCGGCAAATTAAACGAAATGACCAAAGAGGAGCAGGATAACACCGTTTTCACGATTGCAATGGCGGCTTTGAAATACTTTATTTTGAAAGTTGACCCGAAAAAAACGATTCTCTTTAACCCGGCTGAAAGTATTGATTTTAATGGAAATACGGGACCTTTTGTTCTTTACACGTATGCTCGTATCCGTTCAATTTTCAGAAAACTTTCTGACAAAAATATCGAAAGAATCTCGTTAAAGTCTGATTTTGAGGATATTTCTGAGGTTGAAAGTAATTTGGTTCAGACGGTTGCAAACTTCAAGAATGCTGTTTCTGAGGCTTGTAAGATGTGTTCACCGGCGCAGATTGCAAATTACGTTTACGATTTGAGCAAGCAGTTCAACCAGTTCTATCACGATTTTTCGATTTTGGGCGAAGAGGACGTTTTGAAGCGTGAGTTCAGACTCGTTCTTTCCGAAAACGTCGGCAGAACAATTAAGAAATGTCTTAACCTTATGGGTATCAACGTTTTGGAAAAAATGTAAAAATTATTTATTATAATATAAAAGTCTTTAAATTGGTATCTTTTACCCAAATCCGGGTAATTAAGATACCAATTTTTTTTGTAACTTCGCTACGGAATTTTTAAAATCAAGACATAATGAAAACGATTGAAAATCAAGAATTTGAAGGTGAACGTCCATTGTATCATACATCGGATTTAGTTTTGAAAAACGTAACAATTCATTCCGGCGAAAGCGCATTAAAAGAGACAAAAAACATCATCGCAGAAAACTGCATTTTTGAGGGAAAATATCCGTTTTGGATAACGGACGGTTTTAAAATCAAAGATTGTAAATTTACTTCCGGAGCAAGAGCGGCTCTTTGGTATTCTAACGATTTGGAAATGACGGATACAGTTATCGAAGCCCCAAAAATGTTTCGCGATTCCAAACGTTTGAGTCTTAAAAATGTAAATATTCCTGATGCAGAGGAGACTTTTTGGCATTGCGATGATGTTGATTTAGAGAATGTTACTGTTGAAAATGCTCCGTATATTTTCATGCACTGCAACAATATAAAAATCAAAAACTATATTCAAAAAGGTAATTATTCGTTTCAATATTGCAAAAATATTGAAATTCGCGATTCAAAAATTTATTCCAAAGATGCGTTTTGGAATTCTGAAAATATAACCGTTTACGATTCTGAAATTATCGGCGAATATTTGGCTTGGCATTCCAAAAATGTAACGCTAATAAATTGTCTGATAGGGGAGACTCAGCCTCTCTGTTACGCTGAAAATCTGAAACTTATAAACTGCCGTTTCCGTGAAGACGCGGATTTGGCGTTTGAATATTCAACTGTTGATGCTGAGATTTCAGGAGAGGTAACAAGCGTTAAAAATCCAAAATCCGGCAAAATCATTGCGGACTCAATCGGCGAAATTATTTTGGACGAAAACATAAAACAACCGGCGGATTGTGAAATAAAAGACAAAAAGTTTCTTGTATAGGAGAAACTTTTGTATATTTGCAGAAAAGAAAAAACTTTTATGAAAAATTATTTACGACAAGTAAACCGCAGAAATACAAACTGTTACAAATGGGACAGCGTCGAAAACAACAAAGACCTGATTCCGCTTTGGGTGGCTGACATGGAGTTTCAGGCACCAAAAGAAATCGTTGACACAGTGGTCAGACGCGCTAAACACCCCGCTTACGGCTACGTCAGAGTGCCGGACGAATATTATTTCGCAGTTTGCAACTGGTTCAACGAGATTCATAATTGGCGGTTTTTGAAAACCGATGTGCTTTATACAACAGGTGTTATTCCAGCGTTATCCGCTGTTATTAAGGCTGTTACAAAGCCCAATGACAATGTCTTGATTTTTACGCCGGTTTACAATCATTTTTATTCTTCAATCAAAAACAATGATTGTAATATAATTTCTTGTCCGCTGAAAAGAGACGAAAATCTCGTTTATCATATTGATTTTGACGATTTTAAGGCAAAAATAAAAAACGCGGCGGTTGTGCTTTTGTGCAATCCGCACAATCCTGTTTCAAGGGTTTTTACAGAAGACGAACTCACTGAAATCGCAAAAATTTGTAAAGAAAACAATACTTTTGTGATTTCAGACGAAATCCACTGCGAAATCGTTATGGACGGTTTTAAATACACTCCGTTCGGAATTGTTGCAGACAAGTTTAATTTGAAATATGCCGTGTGCAGTTCACCGTCAAAAACCTTCAACATGGCAAGCCTTCAAATCGCAAACATCGTCTGCAAAGACACTGAATACCGTCAAAAAATAGACCGCGCAATCAACATAAATGAATGTTGCGACGTTAATCCTTTCGGTATTGAGGCTCTTATAACGGGCTATACCTCAGAAGGTTGCCGCTATTACATAAAGACACTCTGCAAGGTGGTTTACGAGAATTTTCTTTCGGCAAAACGTCTTTTGGAAAAAGAGTTGCCAAAGGTAAAAATCACGCCGCTCGAAGGCACGTATTTAATGTGGGTGGATTGCAGCGAACTTAACAAAAAGTCTAAGGAAATTGAAGATGAACTTTTAAAATTTTATAACCTTTGGCTTAGCGCGGGAACATTGTACGGCGAAGAAGGAGAGGGGTTTGTCAGGATAAATTTGGCTTGTCCCGAAGAAATGCTCATAAAAGGAATTAACAGATTTATAGCGTATTACAAAGAAATTGAAAGCAAAAAATGATAAAGTTTGCTTTTACGGCGGTGCTTTTTTGGGCGGTTTTGTTTGCCAAGGCGCAGGAATTTTCAAAAAACGCTTACGGCGAAGGCCTCTCTGATGCAATGAGTTGTCAGACAGGAGTTTATGCAATAGGTTATAATCCTGCTGGCTGCGAAAACGAAAAATTTGCCGCCGTGGTTTCTTATTTTGACCGTTATCAGGTAAAAGAAATTTCGCAAAAATCCGCCGGAGTAATTTTACCCGCTTTAAACGGCTGTTTTTCAGCGGATTTCAATTATTACGGTTTCAAACTTTTCAACAGAATTTTAACCGGCTTGGGTTATCAGATGCAACTCTCCGACAAAATAAAAGCAGGCATAAAATTAAATTATCACGGACTTAATGTCGGAAATTCAGAAGAAAAATACCATGCCGTAACAAGTGAAATCGGCTTTATATTATCACCTCTAAAACATTTGGAATTAGCAACTTACATCAAAAATCCTACTAATTCGCAGTTCTCGGATTTGGACACAATAATCGCTGTGGATTTTCAGACGGGAATAAGATATACGTTTTCTGAAAAAAATTTCGCGGCTCTTGACATCGAAAAAAGTTCGCTTTACGACAAAATCAGCGTAAAATGCGCAGTTTCAGGAAGTTTGAACAAATATTTTGACATTCAAGGCGGCTTTTCCACTTTTCCTTTTACCGTTTCGGCAGCCGCGGGATTAGTGTTTGAAAGGCTGAAAATCCAAACCGCCGTCAGAAGAAACGAGTTTTTGGGATATATGCCCTCGGTAAGTTTGGTGTTTGAAATGTGAAAAATAAAAAAAACTTTGCGTTTTATTAGTCAAATAAAAAAAATTCTGCTTATATTTGCAAAAATTTCTATAAAAGATAAGATGGAAAATTTAGATACCTTAACGGCGGAATATTTGCTGAAAATCAACGCCGTAAAACTGCAACCTGAAAATCCCTTCACTTGGGCTTCGGGTTGGAAGACACCTATTTACACCGACAACCGCAAAACCCTTTCTTACCCCGAAGTAAGGACGTTTTTGAAAAACGGTTTTGCCGAGATTATTAAAACGCAATATCCTGACACAGAGTTGATTGCAGGTGTTGCAACGGGAGCAATCGCGGTCGGCGCGTTAGTGGCTGATGCTCTCGGACTGCCTTTCGTATATGTAAGAAGCGCAAACAAAAACCACGGTTTGGAAAACCTCGTGGAAGGCGTATGCAGCGCAGGACAAAAAACAATCGTAATTGAAGATCTTGTTTCAACGGGACAGAGCAGTTTGAAGGCTGTCAGCGCGTTGAGAGATTTGAAATGCGATGTCAAAGCAATGCTCGCTATTTTTACTTACGGTTTTCCCGTTGCGGAAAACGCTTTCAAGGAGGCGGGTTGCACCCTGAAAACCCTCAGCAATTACAACGCTCTGATTGACTTGGCGTTGAAGACGGGTTACGTGAAAGAAAGCCAACTCGAAACTTTGAAAAACTGGCGGAAAAATCCCGAAAATTGGTTAAATTAAACTTTTGAAATTTAAGATGATGAAATCAATGACCGGTTACGGCAAAGTTTCTGAACGCCTTAACGGTAAAAATTTTGAAATAGAAATCCGCTCGCTCAACGGTAAAACATTGGACATCAGCACAAAACTGCCGTCTAATTACAAAGACAAAGAACTTGAAGTCCGCTCTCTTATCGCCTCTAAATTGGAAAGGGGCAAAGTGGATTTTCTGATGTCATATACTATCGAAGACCCCGCTCAGGAGGCTCTGAAAATCAACGAAAGCCTTTTGGACGCATATTACAACAAGGTTTTGTCGCTGACAGAGAAATATGGTTTTGAGGCGGACAAAAACCTTATCTTTACCTCGCTTCTTAGAATGCCCGACATTCAGAGGCTCGAAGCCGAAAAAGTAAGCGAGGAAGAATGGTCTGAAATCGAAAGACTCATCACAAAAACGATTGACAATCTTGACAGTTTCAGGACGCAGGAAGGTCAGAACCTCAAAAAGGATTTTATCAAGCATATAAATCTGATTCTCGGATACTTAAATGAGGTAGAGCCTCTTGAAAAAAACAGAATCAATATCATCAGGGAAAGAATTATTCAAAAATTTGAAGACCTGAAATCAACTATTGATTTTGATAAAAACCGTCTCGAACAAGAACTGATTTATTATATCGAAAAACTTGATATTACAGAGGAAAAAGTGCGCCTTAGAAATCACTGCGCATATTTTATCGAAAATCTTGATTCTGAGGCTTCTGCCGGCAAAAAACTCGGCTTCATAGCCCAAGAAATGGGTCGCGAAATCAATACTTTGGGTTCTAAGGCAAACGATGCTGAAATTCAGAGATTTGTCGTTATGATGAAAGACGAACTTGAAAAAATTAAGGAACAAGTATTAAATATTTTGTAAAAATGGATTTATTAAAAGGTAAAACGGCTGTCATCACCGGTGCAGCCCGCGGAATTGGCAAGGCAATTGCTTTGAAATTCGCCGCAGAAGGCGCAAACATCGCTTTCACGGATTTGGCTATCAACGAAGATGCCGAAAACACCAAAAAAGAAATTGAGGCATTGGGCGTAAAAGTAATTGCTTACGCTTCCAACGCGGCAGATTTCGCTCAAACAGAACAAGTTGTAAATCAGATAATTGCAGATTTCGGAAGTTTGGACGTTTTGGTTAACAACGCCGGAATCACAAAAGACGGACTTATGCTCAGAATGTCTGAGGCTCAGTGGGATGCAGTTATCAACGTAAACCTCAAATCCGCTTTCAACTTTATCCACGCCGCATTGCCGCATATGATGAAACAGCGCAAAGGCGCAATAATCAACA
>JAEEXW010000120.1 GCA_016287995.1 Bacteroidales bacterium | reverse complement strand
TTTCAAGTATAGAACTGCGCCAAATTGGAAATTGGAAGGTATGGCTGATTGTGTTGCAAATCAGTCCTCAGCCAAAACTGCTGATGCTTTGCCTTTGTTTTTAAACGGTGAAACGTATTCTGACACAATAAATTGCGACAAAAAAATATGGGAAGGTGTTTATTTCTATTTTGTCAGCCGTCTGCGCGTTGATTATTTGTTAACGTACAAAAAAATGTCCGAAGACGAGTTTTGGAATACTGATTTCGATTTGGAAAAATTAGACTCTGAAATCAGAACGGCAATAAAACAAGGCGGTTATATTTTTGACAATTTAACCCCGCACATCATGCACTAACGCGCTGTGACGTATGGGGTTATAGATATATCGCCTTTGTTACAATACCGGGAACAGATATTTGTAAATATTTGATAATTCGGCTTGAAGGTCGGGCGAATCGGCGGTAACGGCTATTACAGCGTTTTTGTCAGGGCAAACAATAATGTACTGACCTCTTGCTCCGTCGGCGCGGTACGAGTTTTCGGGACAACGCCACATTTGGTATCCGTAGCCCAAAAGCCATGCGCAGTTTTCTTCGGTAAGACCTTTGGCTTCAACCTCGTCGGGACGTGTGCCGGCAGGAACCGAAGGTACTTGATATTTTGAGGCTTCTTCTACCCATTCGCTGCTAATCAACTGTTTGCCGTTCCAAACGCCTTTGTTGAGAAACAATTGACCAAATTTTGCCATATCTTCTGTTTTGATGTACAATCCCCATCCGCCGCAGTTGATGTGCTGAGGACTTTCTTCCCATTTGGGTTTTGCTATGCCGAGGGGTTCAAACAGGCGGGGTGTAAGGTAATCCAAAATCTTTTCGCCGGTAACTTTCTGAACTATTGCCGAGAGCATATATGTACCAATAGAGTTGTAACAATACCAAGTGCCGGGAGTTTTGGTAACGGGGTGGGCAAGAAAAGCCTTTGTCCAAGTTTCGGTGGTATCGTTGCCCACTTGCGGTTCGGTTTCGTGTCCGCAGTTCATTGTCAACAAGTCTTTTATGGTAATGGCTTTGAGATTGTCGGAAACATCTTCGGGCAGTTCATCGGGGAAAAAATCCACCAATTTGTCGGTAACTTTCAGTTTGCCCTCGTCAACAGCCATTCCTACTGCCGTGGCGCAAAACGATTTGCTTACCGAGTGCATCACGTGCGGAGTGTTTTCTTCGCCGCCGTTAGCCCAGCGTTTATAAACAATATCGCCGTCTTTTAAAATCATAACGCTCTGAATAGTAACGTCTTTAATTGTGTCGGTAACGGCAAAAAGTTCATCGGCAGCCTCTTTGATAACATCGTTTTTAGTCTTGTTGCCTGCGCATCCCGCCAGCAATGTCGCTGCGGCAAATGCTGAAATGATAAATGATTTTTTCATCTTGTGTGATTTTTTTTGAGTGAATATTGTTTTGGCAAATGTAAAAAGAATTTTTTAAGAAAAGTGCAAATGCTTGGAAATATTTTTTGTTAATGTGAAGAGGCTTTGCCGGGTTAAAAATTATTGCTGTTTGCGGTTGATTTTTTAAAAAATATAAAAAAAATTTGCAGTTTCAAATAGAATTATTAGTTTTGTGCAAAATTATGCAGTTATGGAATTTACGGCAAAAATCATAGCACAATATTTAGGAGGGCAGGTGGACGGCGACGAAAATGTTACCGTTTCCTCCGTTTCTAAAATCGAAAGCGGCAAAAAAGGAACGCTGACTTTCCTTTCTAACCTCAAATACACACCTTATATTTATACGACAGAAGCCTCTATCGTTTTGGTTAACAAGGAGTTCAACCCCGAAAAACCTGTCAAGGCAACTTTAATCCGTGTTGACAACGCTTACGAATGTCTTGCAAAACTGCTTCAACTTTACGAACAGTCAATCGCAAAACCTATCGGAGTGGAGCAGCCGAGTTTTGTAGCCGAAGGTGTGGAACTCCCTGACGGAATTTATCTCGGCGCGTTTGCATACGTTGCAAAAGGCGTTAAATTGGGTAAAAACGTAAAAATCTATCCGCAGGTTTATATCGGCGAAAACGTGAAAATCGGCGACAACGTTACGCTTTATTCCGGCGTTAAAATCTACAAGGACTGCGTTTTGGGCAGTAATGTAACCGTTCATGCCGGAACGGTAATCGGCTCTGACGGTTTTGGTTTTGCTCCTCAGGCAGACGGCACTTACTACAAGATTCCGCAAATCGGAAACGTTATTATCGAAGACGATGTGGAACTCGGTGCAAACGTTACGATTGACCGCTCAACAATGGGCAGCACAATCATTCACAAGGGTGTAAAACTCGATAACCTTTGCCATGTAGCCCACAACTGCGAAATCGGCGAAAACACCGTTATGGCGGCTCAATGCGGTTTGGCAGGCAGCACCATTATCGGCAAAAATACTATGGCGGGCGGACAATGCGGTTTTGCAGGACACATGTCTTTGCCTGATAACTGCAAATTTGGCGGCAAAACGGGAGTCAGCCACAAACTTAAAGAAGCGGGAACTTATATCGGTTATCCGGCTGTTCCGCAAATGCAGTTTTTTAAGACACAGATCATTCTCAAAAAACTGCCTGATTTATTGAAAGATTTGGAAAATTTAAAACTTGAAGATTCAAAGAAATGAAGCAAAAAACCATAAAAGAGCCGTCAAAAGTTCTCAAAGGCAGCGGCTTGCATACAGGCGTTGAGGTAGAAATGAAATTTTTGCCCGCAGCCGAAAATTTTGGAATACGTTTTAAGCGTGTTGACTTGGAAAACCAACCCGAAATCCGCGCTTTGGCGGAAAACGTTTGCGATACTTCGCGCTCTACTGCAATCGCTAACGGCGAAGCAAAAGTCGGCACTATTGAGCACGTTATGTCTGCTCTCGCAGGTCTTGGAGTTGACAACGTGTTAATCGAAATCAACAACGCCGAGACTCCGATTCTTGACGGCAGCGCAAAACCTTTTGTTGAAGCCTTGCAGCAGGCGGGAATAGTTGAGCAGGAGGCTGAGAAAAACTTTTTTGTAATAAAAGAAAACCTTACATATTCAAACCCCGAAAAAGGTATTGAGTTTACTTTAATTCCTGACGAGAAATATTCTATCAATACGATGATTGATTATAACCCTCAGGTTCTCGGATCTCAGTTTGCCTCAACAATAGAATTTGAAGGTTATGACAAAGAAATTGCACCTTGTAAGACATTTGTTTTTACAAAAGAACTTGAATTTTTAGCAAAAAACAATCTTATAAAAGGCGGCAGTCTCGACAATGCTCTCGTTATCATGGAAAACGAAATGCCGCAGGACAAAATCGATGAACTTGCAAAACTTTTAGGCAAACAGAGCGTTGAGTTTTCTGGCAGAAAAGGCATTCTCAACGAAAAGGCGTTGATTTTTGCAAACGAGCCTGCAAGACACAAACTTCTTGATTTGGCGGGCGATTTGGCACTGGTAGGCATACCGTTCAAAGGAAAAGTTTTCGCGACACGTCCCGGACATTTTTCAAACGTTGAGTTTGCAAAAATTATCCGTCAGCACATAAAAACAAAGCAAAAAGAAAACCGCGTTGAATTTGACATTTTCAAAGCCCCGGTAATGGACGTCAACAAAATCAAGCAGTTGATGCCGCACAGATTTCCGTTCTTGCTTGTTGACAAGATTATTGAAATGTCAAAAACGGTGGTTGTCGGCGTTAAAAACCTGACTTACAATGAGGCGTTTTTCCAGGGACATTTTCCGAGCGAGCCTGTATTTCCGGGCGTTCTTCAACTCGAAGCCATGGGTCAGACGGGCGGAATCCTCGTTCTCAACAATGTTGACGAACCCGAAAGATATTCGACGTATTTCTTAAAAATTGACAAAGTTAAATTCAAATCCAAAGCCGTTCCGGGCGACGTGCTGGTTTTCCGTCTTGAAATGACAGAGCCTATACGCAGGGGAATTGTGATGATGAAAGGACAGACTTTTGTAAACGGTCAGGTGATTTCGGAAGGCGAGTTTACGGCAATGGTTACAAAAAACAAATAGTGATATGATACATAAATTAACCGAAATAAATCCGAATGCCAAAATCGGCGAAAACGTTGAAATAGGGCCGTTTTGCGTGATTGACGACGATGTTGTAATCGGCGACGGCTGCCGTCTGATGTCAAACGTAAGGGTTTGCTCCGGAACGCGGCTCGGTAAAAACAACCTGATTTTTCCGGGTGCGGTAATCGGCGCGGTACCTCAGGACTTGAAATTCAAAGGCGAGTACACGACTCTTGAAGTCGGCGACAACAACACGTTCAGGGAATGTGTAACTCTCAACCGCGGCACGGCTTCGCGCGGAAAGACTGTTATCGGGTCAAACAACCTGATAATGGCTTACTGCCACGTGGGACACGACTGTGTTTTGGGCAGTCATTTGGTTATCAGCAACGCGACACAGATTGCGGGCGAGGTTGAAATTGACGATTGGGCTGTTATCGGCGGCGGTTCGGCGATAGTTCAGTTCTCGAAAATCGGCGCACATTCCATGGCTTCGGGTATGTCGGGTGTCAACAAGGACATTCCGCCGTATTCGTATGCGGGCAGAACGCCGATTCAGTTTTGCGGAATCAACATCGTTGGAATGCAGCGCAGAGGGTTTACTGAGGAGCAGATTTTGAACATCAAAAACTGTTATCGGTTTATTTACCAATCAGAATTAAACCTTTCAAAAGCGATAGAAAAAATTAAAATGGAAATACCAGATTGTAAAGAAAAAGATGAAATCTTGAATTTTATCGCAAGAAGTGAACACGGAATTTTAAAGGGTCCAAAATTGTAAAAAGAAAAATGCAGGAGACAATTTTTAATAAAAATTTCTCCTGCATTTTTTTAATAGAAAATTATTTTCTTTTTTACTTCGGATTATCCTTGTGTGATTGCTCCGCAGGGACAAGCGTCTGCACATGCTCCACATTCAACACATTTTTCGGGGTCAATAGAATATACATCGCCTTCGATGATTGCTTCCTGAGGACATTCGTCTTTGCATGTTCCACATGCCTGACAATCCGTCTTACTGATTACGTATGCCATAATTCTTAATTTTAAATTTGATTGTTTGTAACTAAATTGATTGTTTGTGCTGCAAAAATATATTAATTTTTTTCAACAAACAAATTTTTTTTAATTTTTTAGTAAAAACTTTTTTTGTTAATATTCATTCCACGGTTTTATTTCCAGTTCCTTTACCGAGTGCCTTGCAAACGCCGTACAGAACGCCGCAGCAAGACGCGAATTTGTCAAAAGCGGAATGTTGAAGTCTATCGCCATGCGGCGGATAACGTAATCCTTGTCCAACTCCGTCTTTGAAAGGTTTTTCGGAATGTTGATAACCAAATCAATCTTATGCTCCTTGATGTAATCCGCAATGTTCGGTTTGCGGTCATCGTCAGGCCAGTTCAAAGTTATGGTCTCAACGCCGTTGTCGTGGAAAAAGTTTGATGTTCCGCGCGTACAATATACGTTGTAACCCTTCTCTATCAATAATTTAACAGGTTCTAACAAGGTCAGTTTGTCTTTCAGCGGACCAGAGGAAACCAAAATGTTTTTCTCAGGAATTTTGTTTCCGACCGAAAGCATGGCTTTCAAAATTGCTTCGTAATAATTCTCGCCTAAACAGCCGACTTCACCTGTTGAAGCCATTTCAACGCCCAAAACAGGGTCTGCCTTTGCCAAACGTGAGAACGAAAACTGAGGTGCTTTTATGCCGACATATTCCAAATCAAAAAGCGTTTTGGCAGGTGGCGTAACTTTTATGCCGAGCATTATGTCCGTTGCATATTCTATAAAGTTGGTTTTCAAGACTTTTGACACAAACGGGAACGAGCGCGAAGCCCTTAAATTCAGTTCGATAACTTTTATGTCGTTGTCTTTTGCCAAAAACTGCATATTGAAAGGTCCCGAAATCTCCAACGCTTTTGCTAACTTCTTAGCAATCTGTTTGATACGACGGACGGTTTCAACGTAAAGTTTTTGTGGCGGAAACAACATTGTAGCGTCGCCCGAATGTACGCCCGCAAATTCTTGATGTTCTGAAATCGCGTAAATAATTAATTCACCGTTTTGCGCAACAGCGTCAAAATCAACCTCTTTTGCGTTTTCAATAAACTGTGTTACGACAACGGGGTATTGTTTTGATACTGTCGCCGCAAGTTTTAAAAAGTGTTCCAACTCAGTTTTGTTGCTGACAACGCTCATCGCCGCACCCGAAAGCACATACGAAGGACGAATCAAAAGCGGGAATCCGACTTCGTCAGCAAAAGTCATAATATCGTCAATATGAGTGAGTTCCTTCCAACGAGGCTGGTCAATGCCGAACTTGTCGCAAAGTTCTGAAAACTTGTTTCTGTCTTCGGCTTTGTCGATGTTGAGCGGTGAAGTTCCAAGAACGGGGACATTAACTTCATCCAGTCTCATTGCCAAGTTGTTAGGAATCTGACCGCCGGTCGAAACAACAATTCCTTTGGGAAGTTCCAAGTCATAAATATCTAAAACCCTTTCAAACGACAACTCGTCAAAATAAAGTCTGTCGCAAGTGTCATAATCGGTAGAGACGGTTTCGGGATTGTAGTTAATCATAATTGACCTCAAACCTCTCTTACGTATTGTGTTAATGGCATTTACGCCGCACCAGTCAAACTCGACAGAACTTCCGATACGGTACGCGCCCGAGCCCAAAACGATGACAGATTTTTGGTCGTTGAAAAATTCGATGTCGTGTTCAATACCGTTGTAAGTTACATAAAGATAATTAGTTTGAGCGGGATATTCAGCCGCAAGAGTGTCAATTTGCTTTATAAACGGGGTGATTCCTCTTTGTTTACGATAATTTCTGACTAACATCATATCCGAAGTGATGTCGGTTTTTTGATGTTTGTAGACGAGTTTTGCAATTTGAAAATCCGAAAATCCCATTTTTTTGACGGTTCGGATAAATTCGTCGGGGATTTCTTCCATCGAATTGAACTTTTGAAGTTCTTCGCCCAAATCGTAAATATGACGAAGTTTATACAAAAACCACTTGTCAATTTTTGTAAGGTCGTGAATTTTGTCGATTGAAAAACCGTCAGCAAAAGCGTCCGCAATCGCAAAAATTCTCATGTCGGTAGGCTCGGTAAGTTCCTTTTGGATGTTTTCGATGTGCTTATTTGCGATGAATCCGTGCATACCTTGACCAATCATCCTCAAACCCTTCTGAATTGCCTCCTCAAAGGTGCGTCCGATTGCCATAATTTCGCCGACCGACTTCATTGCCGAGCCGATTTCCTTGCTGACACCCACGAATTTGTTGAGGTCCCAACGCGGGATTTTCACAACGCAATAGTCCAACGCCGGCTCAAAACAAGCCGTAGTTACCTTTGTGACAGTGTTTTTGAGTTCGTGGAGACCATAGCCGAGACCGAGTTTTGCGGCGACGAATGCGAGAGGATAGCCTGTTGCCTTTGATGCCAAAGCCGATGAGCGTGAAAGTCTTGCATTGACCTCTATAACGCGGTAATCCTCGCTGTTGGGGTCGAGGGCGTACTGCACGTTACATTCGCCAACGATGCCGATGTGGCGGATTATCTTGATTGCAATTTCGCGGAGTTTGTGAAACTCGGAGTTTGTAAGCGTCTGACTTGGAGCCACAACGATTGATTCGCCGGTGTGGATTCCCAATGGGTCGAAGTTTTCCATATTGCAGACC
>JAEEXW010000119.1 GCA_016287995.1 Bacteroidales bacterium | reverse complement strand
CATAGCCGCCCACGAGGTTACCTTATTTGTATTCCATCCGGACCCAACATAAACGGCTTGAAGATTTCCACACCCCGCAAACATACGAACCATATCCGCAGCATAAGAAGTATTCAACCCCGAAATATCAAGTGTTTGTAGACTACTACACCCTTGAAACATATAATAATAACTTGAAATCTTAGAGCAATTAAGATTCTCGTTTATTCCGACAATTTCGGTAAGATTACTAAATCCCGAAAACCATCCAGTACACTGAGAAGGTGAGTAATTTTTGAAAGAATCATCGAATACAACTTTTGTAATAGAAGAGCATATACTTGAAGACCATCTACTGTCAGTAACACCGGTTCTAATAGGAAGTGCATCAGAGGGTTCGTTTAAATCATACTTAAATGTTGCAACGCCATTGTTTACAACTACGTATGCATTATTCGGAGAATATGGCGTTGTACCAACTTTTGTAAAGTAACCGGGTGCAGAGGCTCCTTCGTCAATATAAGCACATGTGTAGTTATATATTTTCAAGGTTGTAGGATTAGAGCCTTTGCTTCCGTACAATTTGTTGCAATTTTCAAACATATTCAATGATTTGTTAGCATTAGTAGCCTCATTAGACCAAGTGTTTACGTAGATAAATGCAAGATTTCTGCATTTATAGAACATATTTGACATATATTGAACCTTGCTGGTATTAAACTTGCTTAAATCAAGACTTTTAAGAGAAGAACACTCTTCAAACATACCTGCCATAGAAGTAACATTCGTAGTAACAAAACCGCTCAAATCAATACTTTCAAGACTATTGCAATTATAGAACATATAAGTCATATCTGTTACAGAAGAAGTATTGAGATTCTCCTTCATATTTTTTATTGAGGTAAGTTTAGGAAAGTTATAAAACCAATATGAGCAGTCTGTCGGTGTGTAATTTTTAAACGAGTTGTCAAACACCACCGTGGTAATTGAACTTTTATACGGTCCCCACGTTTGAATATTACTAACTGATTGAATAGGTAACGCATCAGATGGCGGGTTAGAATCATATTTGAACGTTGCAACGCCGTCTTTTATAACTACGTATGGATCATTGGGTGAATACGGTGTTGTGCCTACTTTTGTAAAGTAACCGGGATCAGAGGTGCCGCCGTCAATTTTAGCGTACGTGTAGTCGTATATTCCCAAAGATTTGGGATTAGAACCTTTGCCACCGTACAACTTGTTGCAACCTTCAAACATCTTAGTTGAGTTTTTCGGATTGGTAACAGCAGCATTAGACCAAGTGTTTACATATACTACTTCAAGATTCCTGCAATTATAGAACATCGATTTCATTATAGATGTTTTCTCTGTATTGAAACTGCTTAAATCAAGAGTTTTAAGTGCATAACAGCCATCAAACATATTATTCATCCTGTCAACAGTATTAGTAGTAAAAGTGTTGCTGAAAGTAATACTTTCAAGAGAGGAACAATTTTCAAACATACAAGTCATCCACTGAACTTTTGCTGTATTGAATTTACTTAAATCAAGAGTTTTAAGTGAAGAGCAGCCAGAAAACATATAAGACATCATCGTAACATTATTAGTTACAAAACTGCTTAAGTCAATACTTTTAAGGTTTTTGCAATTAAAAAACATACCATGCATAGTAGTAACGGCAGAAGTTCTGAGATTCTCCTTCATGTTTTTTATTGTGGTCAGATTTTCAAAATCATAAAACCAATGGTTGCAAGCGGTCGGTATACACTCTTTAAACGAGTCGTCAAACACCACCGTGGTAATTGAACTTTGAACCGCAGCCCACTTTTCATCAGTAGTATTCGATTTAGGCGACAACGCGCCGGACGGTTTAGTACCAAACTTGAATGTTGCAACGCCGTTTTCTATAACAACGTATGCTTCGTCCGCCTTTGCAGCAACATTTAAGAGCATAAGGCAAATCAATGCCAAAAAGAAAGTAAATTTTTTCATTATGTTATGTTTTTTGAAAATTATAAATTCAGTACACAAATAAAAAAAAAACGATTTTTTCTTAGTTTGATATAAGAAAAAATCGTTTTTTAATAAGTAATGATTAGCGGTCCGGACGAGACTCGAACTCGCGACCCCCTGCGTGACAGGCAGATATTCTAACCAACTGAACTACCGAACCTAATTTTGCAACCGTCTTAACTTTGTTTTTAACAACCGTTTTTCTGTCGATTGCGGTGCAAAGGTAAGTACAATTTTTAGTTCTGCAAAATTTTTTTGTATATTTTTTTCATTTTTTTTTATAAACGTTGAATTTCAAAACGTTATAAAAGCAAAAAATTAGTAATTTAATGCCGGTACAGAGCCCATAAAGTTAACAGAGAAGGTTACCGCTTTCATATCAACAGTAATAACGCCCTTGCTGACGGACGTATAAACGATTTTTCCGTCTGCCAAATAAATACCAATTATAGGATAACTCTCACCTTTCTTATAAAAAACCACGTCGCCGAATTTGAGTTGATTTTTCGATGTCTTTGAAAGGTTTTTCTTCATTTTGTCGGGTGTACGGCTCAAAAGCACATTGCAAGCATTTTCAAAAACGCCGCTAACAAAGCCGGCCGCGTCCGCTCCTACCCCTTTTTTTGACTGTCCGGACTGATAAGGCGTACCAAGCCAAGAATGTATTTCTTTCAAAATCGTAAGATCCTCTTTCCCTGAGAATTTCACGCCAAAATCCCTTGAATACTGAGAATACAAATCGTCAATATTTTCGCTTTTTTTGTCTTTTTTGTCTTTATCAATTCCGCTGACAACAGAGTTTGATGTGGATTTTTCGTCTTCTGAAACAGAGCCGCGCTTGTCAAGTTGTTTTACACGTCCTGCCGAATAAAACGCTTTTTTATAATAAGTGGAATTAAGATTGTCGGTTTTAACGCCGATGTTTTTTGAAGTTGCTGAATGAGCAAAAACATCGTTAGCCAAATAAATCGCAACGTGGTAAATGCTGCCCTTGTCGTTAGCAAAAAACAAAAGGTCGCCACATTCGAGTTCGTTTCTTTTTACTTTGTTGACGTTGACCACCATCGATGAAGACGAGCGTTGAAGTTTTATGTTGTAAACATTGTTGTAAACGCCGGACACAAAACCCGAACAATCAGTGCCTTTGCCCTTGTTTGAAGAGGCATACTTATAAGGTGTGCCGAGCCACGAAACAATTTCTTTCAAGAGTTTCAAATCCTCAGTGCCTTTGAATTTTGTACCGAGTTTTTCGCCGTATTTGTCATAATCACCTTTCAAAACATCTGCCGTATTCGTAACAACAAACGGCAATTCGGGGTCATAATTTTTTGCACTAACGCTGCAAAACAGCCCCAAAAACGCTAAAAATAAAATTTTTCTTTTCATATTTTCAAATTTTTTTGTGATAATTGTCTATAAAATCGCTGTAAAAATTCTTTGCTGCCTCAGGCATTTCCTCAGAAAAATCTTCCTCGTCCAAATCCGTAAAATACACCAAATTATGAAGCACCGAGAGTAGCGAAAGAAGTTTTACGCCCCAATATTCTTTGAAATCGCTCAAAAGTTCTGCCCGCGAAGCCTTTGCACTTTCCTCAGACAAAGAGCGATAATTTTCGACAAAGTTTTTTAGATTGTGATAAACATCGGCAACACAGTCTGAGAGTTCTGCCTGTTCGGTTTCGCCGTCTGCCGACTCTACGTTGTAAATGCTTATAAAAGAATCACTTGAACCCAAAACAAAACTTACATTCCGTTTTATGTATTCGTATTCGTATGCAGAAAGGTAGGCCTCTACTTCGCCCTCGGAAACTGCCTCATCAAAAGGTATTAAAAGTGTGGTTTTTAAGTAGATAAGCGCGAGCATTTTGTGAAGTTTTGTCACAAAATCTTTTTTGGAAAATTTCTTTGCCTTTTCTACGAAAGCGCAAAATTCCGCCGCAACGGTTACAAATTCCAATGTACTTTTGTCAGAATAAATATCCATAATTAAAAAATTTTATTCGGCAAAAGTACAAATTTTCCTTTTATCTTCAACAAAAAAGTCCTAAAAAAATCAGAAATCGTATCTTGGCAGACTATAAAGTGAAATCTGCTTTTCAAAACTGTAATTTCTTGAATCCATAACCTCCAAACGTATAACATTAAGTCCCGTTGTCAGGTTAACAATATATGAAAGAGGAAGTTCGCAGCCGTTTTTCTTGTCTTCTTCCGTCGGCTGACGAAACTCCGAGGCTGCAACCTGCGGAATATCGTTAACAAAAACCGTTACGCTGTTAGGTACTCCAAAACCGTTAAGACAAATTCTAAGTTCCGCATCCTTGCGCAAAGTAGTTGAAACGGAATCTTTCGGAAACGACATAACGATTTCCTTTTTCTCGTAATTTTTCATTTTCAAAACCGCCATATCCCAACCCTTGCCGAAAGAAAACGTTGTGCCGGCAATCAAAAGCCCGTTGTCGCGGGTCTCGACAACAGACTTTGCGTAGTCCTGACTTTTGCGCTTAAAAATGTAATGCCAAATAAGATTGCCTGATTTGTCATATTTTAAGACAACAAAACTTGACTGGTCTTTTACGTTTGACATCGAATATCCGCAAACGACAAAATTATTGTCAAAGGTTTCGATGACAGAAGTTCCCTCCTGCCAATGTTCGTCGCCGAAAGTCCGTGTCCAAAGTGTGTCGCCGTTCATGTCGGTTTTTATTGTCATAAAATCGTAATCAGTTATAGTATAGGCTTTTGTAAAACCAGTTGCGATTATCATGCTGTCTTTTGTGGCGATAATGTCCGCGCCTGAACTCCAATCGTTGAGGTCGTAGTTTTGTGCCCAAATATCGTTTCCGTCGGCATCAAGTTTGATGATTGTCATCACTTTTCTGCCGCCGTCGCCGCTACCTGTATAACCCGTTACAACAAAACCTCCGTCGTAAGTCTCTGCAATAGAGAGTGCACGGTCGTCGGACGAACCGCCAAACTGCTTGTCCCACAACTTATTACCATCTTTGTCGGTTTTCAAAACATACCAATTTGGCTCCGCATCATTGTTTGAAGTGGAATAACCCGCAACAGCATAACCACCGTCAGAAGACTCAATAACTTTTGCTCCCTGCTCGTCGCCGTCGCCGCCGAAAACCTTCTGCCAAAGAACGTTGCCCAAAGTGTCAACCTTCATCAAAAGAAGATTGCTCTGAAACTCACGTTTTCTTATGGCATAACCTGTTATAACAAGATTGCTGTCAGAGGTTTCCGCAATGGATTTAGCCGCCGAGACAAAATATTCCGTAAAGGTTTTGCCCCAATGTCCGCCGCCGTTAGGACGAACTTTTACCATCCAAAGAAGGTGTTCTTGAAGTTTCGCAAAACCGCCGAGCATATATTCGCCGTCGCGTGTTTCAATGCAAGTGTTAGCCTCGTCCCAACCGTTACCACCGAAAGTATGCGCCCATTCCATCGTATATTGACAGAAAGCATTTAACGGCAACAAAAGCGATATTAAGACTATTTTTATAAAAAATCTCATTTTCTTTTTTCTTTATAAAATGTCTCTAACAATGATTATGCCGTAAAATTATTTTTACTTCAACCATTTGTTCATTCTGAGCCATTTTTCGCAAGCCTCTCGCCAAAAAGCCTGAGTATCGGTAGGAGAATTTACTCTAAGTCCGTGGTCGCCGGCAGCGTAAAGGTGAAGTTCGCATTGAACACCGTTTTTGCGCAAAGCGTCTGCATACATTATACTATTGGCATACGGAACAAGTTTGTCGTCCAAGGCATGAACCAAAAACGCAGGCGGAGTATCTTTTGTAACTTGTTTTTCGCTTGAAAACTTGTCCGTTAAGGCTTTGTCAGCATTCTTGCCGATTAACGCTTCACGCGAGCCGCCGTGAGTATACGTTGTATCCATTGTTATGACAGGATAAATCAAAATCGAAAAATCGGGACGTGCGCTTACATTGTATTCCGATTTGTAAACCTCATCATTATAATGCGTGGAGACTACCGAAGCCAAGTGTCCGCCCGCCGAAAAACCTATAACACCGATTTGAGACGGGTTAATTCCGTACTCTTTTGCATAGGCTCTAACATAGCGGATAGCCTGTTGAACATCTTGCAACGGTCCGTTTTTACGGTCTTTCATCGTTTTGTCGTTTGGAAGACGATATTTCAGCACGAAAGCCGATATACCTTTGCTGCTGAGCCATTTAGCGGTTTCAATGCCTTCGTACATGTAAGTCAAACCTGCGTAGCCGCCGCCCGGACAAACAACGATTGCCGTACCGTTACCGTTGTCATTAGCGGCAGGATAATATGCCAAAGACGGCGTTGAAACGGTTGTAATCCAAAACTGATTTTGTGAAGGGTTCGGTTTGTCGGGTTTAGGGTTGCCGATTGCGCCCGGAATATTCCCGTTAAAAAGTTCTATTTGCTTTTGCGGCTCTTGACCCGAAACCGATGTACTTAACAGAGTGGCTGTTGAAAGCACGGAAAAAAATTTTAAAAAGTGTCTGTACATGTTATTTATGTTTAAAAAAGTAATGATTTTTTTTAGCAAGTTTAGTGTAAATTTTTTATGAGCCAAAAATAAGCAAAAAAATTTTACGTCCGAAAAAAAATTTTTTATTATTTTTGCACAATAAAGAAAAGACTATGGACAATAACCCTGAATACGACAAAATACATCTTGCAATAATGGCGATTGACAAAGCCGCCCGCAAGATGAACGTTCCCAAGACAGAACTTTACGACCGTCTGAACAAACAAAACCTTGTTCATGACCGTTTATCAAAAATTCATTCTTGAAAAATTGGGAAATATCGACTGCATCGGCTACCTTCACAGCGTTTTTGTAATCGGTGTCATCAAAAATACAAGAGCCGTCCCGGTAAAAGGGTGAGATGATTTTGAATTTGTTGTCTATGGACAATAAAAATGCAAAATATGCAGATTTGTTGTTTATAGACAATAAAATAACAAAAAATGCAATTTTGTTGTTTATAAACAATAAAAAAAACAAAGATTTGTGGATTTCTGCTGTTTTGAGCAAAAAAGATTTGTGGATTTCTGCTGTTTTGAATAAAAAAGATTTGTGGATTTCTGCTGTTTTGAGCAAAAAAGATTTGTGGATTTCTGCTGTTTTGAACAAAAAAGATTTGTGGATTTCTGCTGTTTTGGGCAAAAAAGATTTGTGGATTTCTGCAAAGATGCGAATCTTTGTAGTTCAAAACCAAAGAGTTAGAGTTGTTTTTTTACGGCTTTTATGTATAATAATCGTCTGGAAGACGATATATCTATAACCCCGTACATTGGCGGCGCAGCCGTTAATGTGCGGGGGTAAATGAAATCACCGTGCCTCATACGTGCCTATTCAGTAGAGCCGCAATGTTTGCGGCTCGAAACTGCAAAAAATGTAATAGTAATCACACAATTTTTTTATTAAAAAGGTGCGGAAAGTATATTACATAAATCTAAAATGCAAAATAATTCTTCAAAATATTAAATATCAATTCAATATCTTTATTACTTTTGCTATAACAATCCAACTGATTGTACAATTCATCCAAATTAAAATTCAATGAATTAAAGTTATAATTAACGATTTTACCTGTATATGGTACAACCAAATCGAAAAAAAATCCAAAGTCGTTTAAATATTTTTTAGGTATTGTTTTAGACAATTCATTTTTTATGGTTCTCAACTCTTCTGCATCTACCGTATTACGGTCTATTTTAAAAACAGAATTTTCGGT
>JAEEXW010000118.1 GCA_016287995.1 Bacteroidales bacterium | reverse complement strand
GCACATCTTTTTGCAACAATTGCTCTTTTTTTTCTGCTAACTTTTCCTTCTGTTCTTCGACGATTTCTTCGAGTTCCGTCCAATTTTCCAAATCTTCGGCAAACTCGTCCTCAAAATCCATAGTGGTCTTGACTTGCTCATCTGCCGCAGCACTAACTAATTGTCTTACAACAGTATTATAACCGTCAGGTTTGTTATCTATATCGTCAAGCAGTAAGAAATGCTCATTGTTAGGCATGATATTAGTTTGGTCAAAAATCTCTAAAAACTTTTCAACACGTGTCCGTGCATTTTTGCGCAAATGCGGAATCTGAACAACTATTGAATCATGCGATAAATACTTGAAAAATGGATTCAAACTCACATTTTCAATAATATTGCCCTCAGCATTTTTGGCTTGCGGGGAATAATAAACCACAGACTCGTCAATGCCAACTAACGAATGTCCCAAAATATAAATCGCAACAATATGAATCGGCTTTTCTATTTCGACTTCTACAATATCACCTTTACGGTTTTTACGTTCAACAATTTCTGTTTGATTAGCCTCTTTATCGTAAAGTTTTGCAAGATAACGTCTGAAACGGACAATTTCTGTACTTTTTTCCGCTTTTTGAAGTTCAATGCTGACCATTTCTGTTGAGCCGTCAGGATTTTGAACTTTTGCCAAAAAGTCAAGGCGCAAAACCGAAAACTTTTTTAAATCAGCCTTTATAAGTTCGTTATTAATTATTTCTACATCAATGACATCTCTGTCCAACAATGCACCAAGCAATATCATACAGACTTTTTTGTTCTGCATCATATATTTAAAGACGGAATCATATATCGGATTGGCAATCTGTATCATAATCCTTAAAAATTTTCTGTTGCAAAGAAAATGATTTTTTGTGTAAAAAACAAATTTTTTAGGTCTTAATCTTCGTAAAACTTCTTATACCACTCCACAAATTTTTCTATTCCCTCTTTGAGTTCAGTTGTCGGTTTGTAACCAAAATCGTTTTCAAGTTTGTGAGTGTCTGCAAATGTCTGATAAACATCGCCTTGCTGCATTGGGAGAAAATTCATCTCTGCTTTTTTGCCTATTGATTTTTCGAGCGTATGAATAAAATCCATCAACTGCATAGGATGTCCGCAACCGATATTGTATACTTTGGCTTGTGAGGATTCTGCGGAGATTCTTTCCGTTACCCTGACAACGCCTTCAATAATGTCGTCAATGTACGTAAAATCGCGACTAAGGTTTCCGTTGTTGAAAACTTTAATCGGCTCACCTTTTATAATAGCGTTTGTGAAAAGCATAGGAGCCATATCTGGTCTTCCCCAAGGTCCGTAAACTGTAAAAAATCTAAGTCCCGTCGTATTCATACCGTAAAGGTTTGAGTAGGTGAAAGCCATTAACTCATCAGCCTTTTTCGTCGCTGCATAAAGGCTGACGGGATTGTCCACGCGGTCATCTTCTGAAAACGGAACTTTTGAATTTTTGCCGTAAACGCTTGACGACGAAGCATATACTAATTGTTTGACATTATAATGTCTGCAGCATTCCAAAATATTCAAAAATCCGACAACATTGCTTTGAATGTACGAATATGGATTTGCAATGGAATATCTCACACCCGCTTGTGCGGCAAGGTTAAGGACAGCATCGAAGTTTTCGGTTTTGAACAGTGATTCCAAGTTTTCTTTGTCTTCAAGATTGAGTTTTATGAATTTGTAATAAGGGATTGTTTTGCTTGTAACAACTTTATTATAAGCGATTTCCGATTGTTCAATTCCTGTTTCTTGAAGGCGGGCAAATTTGAGTTTAGGAGTGTAGTAATCGTTTATGTTATCTAAACCAATTATTTGGTGTCCTTTTCCCGCAAGTTTTTTGACGGCATAAAAGCCAATAAAACCTGCTGTTCCCGTAACTAATATCTTCATCATTAATCCCTGAAAAAAATATCTCTTGTATAAACTTTTTCTTTTATATCGTCGAGTACAGAATCATAACGGTTTGCTATAACTGCCTGACTTTGAGTCTTAAAATTCTCCAAATCATTCACTACTTTGGAACCAAAAAATGTGCTGCCGTTTTCAAGTGTCGGTTCGTAAATAATTACCGTTGCACCTTTTGCTTTTATGCGTTTCATAACACCTTGAATTGAACTTTGACGGAAATTATCGCTGTTAGTTTTCATTGTCAGCCTGTAAACTCCTATCACACAATCCTTTTCGTTTTCTTTTCTGAAATCCAATCTGTTGAAATAGTCGTAATAACCGGCTAACTTCAAAACTTGGTCGGCAATAAAATCTTTTCTTGTGCGGTTACTTTCAACGATTGCAGACATCATATTTTGCGGAACGTCAGCATAATTGGCAAGTAACTGCTTTGTGTCTTTCGGCAAACAATACCCGCCGTAACCAAAACTCGGATTATTGTAATGAGTTCCGATTCTAGGATCAAGACAAACTCCTTCAATTATTTGCTTCGTGTCTAAATTTTTCAGTTCGGCGTAAGTGTCAAGTTCGTTAAAGTAACTAACTCGTAACGCTAAATAAGTGTTAGCGAAGAGTTTTACGGCTTCGGCCTCGGTTGAACCCATATATAATATAGGTGTATCTTTTTTCTCCGCACCGTCTTTAACGAGATTTGCAAATTGTTGCGCTTTTCCTTCCAAAAACTTGTTATTCAAATCGAAACCGACAATAATTCTTGACGGATAAAGGTTATCATATAATGCTTTGCTTTCCCTCAAAAATTCCGGCGCAAACATTATATTTTTGTAATTGAATTTGTTAACAACGCTTTGTGTATAACCTACCGGGATTGTTGATTTTATGACGATTACAGCATTTGGATTGATGCTGATAACTTTTGCGATGACATCTTCAACAGCCGATGTATCGAAGAAATGTTTTTGAGCATCGTAATTAGTTGGTGTTGCGACGATAACAAATTCAGCGTTTTTGTAACTGCTTTGCCAATCGGTAGTTGCTGTCAGTTGAAGTTTTTTTTCTGCCAAATATTTTTCAACATATTCGTCTTGAATCGGCGATTTTTTATTGTTAACGAGTTCAACTCTTTCTTGAACGATGTCAACAGCGGTAACGTCATTGTTTTGTGCTAACAACACGGCTAAACTCATGCCGACATAGCCGGTGCCTACGACTGATATTGTGGTCATAATTAATAACTAATATTTTGGTATTCAATATTTTACGCAGACTTTTTCGTAACTTCACCCCCTAAAAAGTTACGGAGAAAATTTTGTTAGAAAAATTTACGGTTTCGTAGATAAAAAACCGCGTTTCGTAAATTGTCCAATAATTGACATTATGTTAACTAAGGGAACTATTAAGTAATTGATTATGAATAAATTAGAATTTTTGAAGCAATTTATAAAAAAAGTATAAACAAAAGTTAAGAACTGTAAACAAATCTTAAAGATGATTTTAAAAATGGTATGATTTTTGAGAAGAAAAATTATATTAAAAAACTTAAAAAATGGCAAACAAATTTTACTCAGATGAGATTTTGTCAAGTTACGACAAAAGTTTCTCAGAATTACAAAAAATAGAAAAAGAATTGGAAGGTCAAATAGTTTCGGTGGACAGAATTTCGGAATTAGCACAAAGGTGTATGCCGTTAATTCAAACGTGCAGAGCAAAACTCAAAGAAATGGAAGGGTATGTGGATAATGTTTTGAAAGAAGCATAACTAACTTTTATCGTTTATGACCAAACAAGAAATTGGACAATTAGGCGAAGATGCCGCCGTTAATTTGCTGATTAGCAAGGGATATAAGATTTTAAACAGGAATTTTCGAGTAGGCAGATTAGAAATTGATATTGTCGCCCTCAAAGATAATTTCTTGGTTTTTGTTGAAGTCAAAACACGGGACGAAAACTTTTTGTATTCGCCAGAAAGTGCAGTTAATAGGCGTAAACAAAGCAATATTATCAATGCGGCAAGGTTTTATATCGCAAGGTTCAAACGGACGGAAGAAGCACGTCTTGATGTCATTACAGTCCTGCACAAAAACGGCGTAATAACTGACGTTAAGCATTATGAGCGGGCATATTTTCCGCGGCCGAGAAGATTTTAAAATTTTCGGAAAACTTTTGGTGATTCCGTTTTTATTTGCTTTCTTTGTGAAAACTTTAAAGACTTAATAAATATGTACACATTAATTACTTTGCCTTACTCAAATGAGGATTTATCGCCGGTGATAAGTTCTGAGACTTTGAGTTTCCATCATGGAAAGCATCTTCAAACCTATGTGAATAATCTCAACAACTTGTTGAAAGACAGTGGTTTTGAAAATTCAACGTTGGAAGAAATCGTGCAAAAATCTTCCGGAGCAATTTTCAACAATGCTGGTCAGATTTTGAATCATAATTTGTATTTTCTTCAATTTCAGAAAGTTAAGGAGGATAACAAGCCGGAGGGAAAAATTGCGGAGTTAATTAACAGAGATTTCAAAAGTTTTGAAGATTTCAAAGATGAATTTTCAAAGAAAAGTGCTGGATTGTTTGGTTCAGGTTGGGTTTGGTTGTCGTTAAACACCGACGGAAAACTTGAAATTTCACAAGAGCAAAACGCTCAAAATCCGATAACAAAAGGCAACATTCCGCTGTTAACGATTGACGTTTGGGAACACGCCTATTATCTTGATTATCAAAACAGAAGGGCAGAATACATCGAAAAATTTTGGTCTATAATCAACTGGAAGGAAGTTGAAAAAAGATTGAAGTAAAAAAAAGAATCCCGAATCAAGACGAAAAAAAAATCGTCGCGATTCGGGATTTGATTATTATAAAAAGTCGCCAAAAAAGTATCTTATTCGCAACTAAATGTATGTCCTTGAACCTTGTTTATAAATTCATATTCAATCGTCTGTTTTAAACCGTCTTCCAATTTTACGGGAGCAATAAAATCAGTTGTTTTTATGTTTTTCCCGACAAAATAAGTGTTTTGCGTGAACTTTTTTACACGTATAGCACTGATTGGTAATTTTTTGCGAGTGATAAATGCCAAAAAGTCAAAACACATTCCACCGAAATACGCCAACCAATACGGGAAATGGAAAAGGCTCTTTTTCGGCTTGCCCAAAAACTTGTAAACATCCAAAACCAAATGATTCATGTCGTATGCCGGTTCATCGCAATAATTATAGAGATGTTCGCCGGGATTGTTGTCGTGTGTTAATTCGTACTCTAAAAACGCAGCAACATTTTCAACATAATTCATACTTTTGCGGTTTTCTCCGCTGCCGACCATCGGGAAACGTCCTGAGGCAATCTGTTTCAACAAGTTATAAACGTTTCCTCGATTCTGCTCTCCGAAAATAACTGTTGGACGAATTAAGACAACGTTGTTCTCTGGATTTTTCTTCAACCATTCGCGGTATTTATTTTCCGCTAAATATTTTGTCCGACCGTAATCGTTGAAATAATTTATTTGTCCGCTTTCGTCAGTTCCAACAGGTGCAAAACCGTAAACTGCAACTGAACTCGTAAAAATAATTTTCTTGATTCCTAATTCCAAACATGCGTTACAAACGTTTTCGCTGCCTTGAACATTTACCTCATCATAAAGACTTTTTGGCGTAACATCGTCGCGGTGTTCTGCGGCAAGGTTTATGACAACATCGCTGCCTTTCAAAACCTCTTTTAGTGAGTGCATCGGTTGAAGTTTTACGGCTTCGGCGTGTTTCCCGGGTGCTGAGGCGGCATCGGTCAGAGATTCAGGAAAATCATTTGTTTCATTCGATTTATTGCGAATGTCGCAACGAATCCAAAGTTCAGGGTATGAAACAGAACAACGTTTATCCGCTATGCGGACGGTGTGTCCGTTAGATAGCAAACGCTTAACAAGGCGTGTTCCGACGAAGCCAGAACCGCCAATTATTGTGATAATCATGGAGTTATGTTATATGTTAGAAAATAAAAAACATCACTTTCGGGAAGGGAAAATGATGTTAGAAAAGATTACCAAATATGTTTTTTATCGGATTTTTCCCGATTCAATTTCATTAGTTAAAAAAGAGAATATATAATTTGGACTTTGAAAATACAAACCTGTTTTTTCATCGGTTAATTTTTGAAAAGTTTCGGAATTATACAACACGTCAAAAGCCGTTTCGACTGAATAATTATACTTTTCCATCAAAAGGCTAATGAGATTTTTTGTCGCGTACTCTATCATAAATGTTATTTCCGAAGCCGTCATATCATTTTCAATTTTTTTTATGATTCTTGCGTGCAAAATGCGAGATCAATTTCTGTAATTTCAATATTTGAACCGTGGTACAAAATCATAACTTACCTCCTGATTTTCTACAAAATACAGACATGTCAGAAATTGTATCGTCCATATCAAGCGTGTGCATAATTCCGTAGTTTTGAAGTATAAAATTTATCCCGCCGAAACGTTTCATATATCTGAATGCCTGCGTATCGGTCAGAGAAAAATGTTTCGCAAATTTATTAATAAAAAACAACAAGATATTCTATTTTATTTTTTGAAACCTCGGACATAACATTTCATTTTTTCTTTTCCGCAAAGATAAAAAAGTTATGTTACTTACGCAAAAACTTGTAAATAAATTTCAACATGAATTTCGGCAACAATCTTATTGGAACTCTCAAAATAAGTAATTTAAAGTATTCCGCTTTGCTGATAAAACCTGATTTTAATTGCCGTTTAAGAAAATTAATTTCGTGTCTTGCATATTTAAAACCATGTCTGCGACCAATCATATCAGTACCTATTCGTGCTGAAACCATTATATCAGGCAGATTTGCAACCCGATACCCCTTTTGAACTATTCTAATCCACAAATCGTAGTCTTCAAAATACGGTACGGATTGATAACTACCACTGTCAATAACTGCCGACTTTTTGAATACCACCGCCATGTGATTGAATGCGTTCCTATGTTTCAAAAACTCTTTTATTTTCTCGTGTTTAAGAGGAACGGTGCGTATACTTGAAACCTCATCAGGATTGTCGTAAAATTCTTCTATGCAGCCTGATAACAATGTAGTTTCCGTATTTTCTTCTAAAAACTTTATTTGTTTTTCAAACCTATTAGGTTTTGCGATGTCGTCTGTATCCATTCGGGCAACAATGTCATAGGAACAGTGTTTTAATCCTTCATTGAGAGCAACACCAAGTCCGCTGTTTTTTTCAAGTTTGACGGTTTTTAATTTCGGAAATTTTTCTATGACAGAATACAATTCAGGAGTTAAAGCACCATCTTCAACAAGAACAACTTCGTCAGGTTTTAATGTCTGATTGAAAACAGATAACAAACTCTGCTCCAAAAAGTTAGGACTCTCTTTGTAGTAGACTGAAAGAAGAACAGAAAAAGGCATAAACTAATCACCAAAATCAATATTTAAAATAAAATGCTTCTCGCGTTTTTCTATGGGCGGTATTTGCATATAATCTCCATATAACGTTTTTAAATAATGGTCATAATTATTTGGAACAAAAGATTCAATACCTTCAAATATCGCCGTTTGTGCAGGATAATAAACTTGCTTTTTATGAATTTCTCCCCAAAAGTGTTTACGCCCCGTTGGAATGGCTGTAAAATCAGAATCATATTGTTTTGAAGATATTCTATCTACTGTTTTATACCAACTTGTGTATGATTTCCATGAAAATAAAAAACCAATAAACTTACGCAAAGCAATTTGAAATTTTCCGCGTAGAGTACTTGCAACAAATTCATCTGCATATAAATGCCTCTTTAATAGTTTCACACAAAGTGCTATATATGACAAC
>JAEEXW010000117.1 GCA_016287995.1 Bacteroidales bacterium | reverse complement strand
AGACGGTCAGACCGAGACTTCCGGCGTTAGGCAAAAGGCACATAACTAAAACCGCAACTGCCGCGCCGATAAAGAGATAGGGGATACGTCGACCGAAACGGCACCATGTCTTGTCGCTGAAAACGCCGATTATCGGTTGAACGATGATTCCCATCAGCGGCGGCAAAATCCAAAAATAACTCAGATTGTGAGGGTCTGCGCCGAGGGTCGCAAAAATGCGGCTGATGTTGGCACTTTGCAAAGCGTATGCTATTTGAACTCCGAAAAATCCGAAACTTATATTCCAGAGTTGCCAAAAATTTAACGTGGGTTTACTGCTCATTTTTTTCAAGTTTTTTTACGGTGCAATTTTAACAAAAAAGTCCCTAAAATGTTACTTTTAAGGACTTTTTTATTATCAAAAAAATGCGCAATCGTTTGCAAAAGTTGAAAAAAAATCTAAAAAACTTTGTTGTTTTTTGTCATTTTTCAAAAAAAATCAACTAATTTTGCCAAAAACTAAACGTCAAAGCAAATGGCACACGTAGTTAACCCTATATACGACACCGTCTTCAAATACATAATGCAAGACGAGAAGGTAGCCAAGGTGTTGATAGGCAACATCTTGAAAACCAAAGTAGTGTCTATACAAATGAACAACAACGAGTACGCGGCGATGCTGCCCGACGGCAAAAAAGTGTTCAAGTTGGATTTTTCCGCTACGATTTTGGACAAAGCAGGTAAGCAGCAACTTGTGCATATCGAAGTTCAGAAGGCATTGGAAGAAGGTGAGATAATGCGTTTCCGCCATTATCTTGGTGCAATTTATATGGATGCAACCAAGAAATATCAGGAAACAATCAGCAATCCCAAGACCAACGAGCAAATCACCGTGGAGCATCCTCTGCCGATTCATACCATCTACATTTTGGGACACACACTTGGCGACGGTCTGAGCGAATCCGTGATGCACGGCGAAAACATCTTTAAGGATCAGGACGGCAACATTATTCAAATCCCAGAAAACAACGATTACATCAACGGCCTTACGCACACTGTAACATTCGTAATTGCGCCGCTGACCAAGAAGAATGTCAAGACTCATCTTGACCGTCTGTTGTCTATTTTCAGCGACTGTGAGCCAAACAAGGAGGAAATCGAAATCGATGAATATTTTGACGATTCCGACGATTACCGTACTCTGATGAAAGCCTTACAAAAGGCGTCAGTAGACAAACAACTTCGCGGCAACCTTGAACTTGAACAATACGAATGGGCAAAGCAGACAAAACTGATGAGGCGGAACATTGAGTTGCAGGGTATGGTAGATGCAAAGGAAAAACAACTTTTGCAGCAACAAGCACAACTTTCTCAGAAAGACGCTCAACTTTCTCAGCAACAAGCGCAACTTTCCGCTGCAATCAAAGCCCTTTCTGCGACCAATTCAGCAGAACAAATCGCCCAAATCCTCAATGTTAGTAAACAGCAGGTGGAGATGATTTTGAAACAGTAAAAGATATATCTATATAAAAAAATGCGGGACTTAAAAAAATCCCGCATTTTTATTATTTATTCAAATGTTATTTCCCCGTCTTTTTCATCGACTAAGATTTGCGGCTTTTTGCCGATTTTGCCGGAAATGAGTTCCGTTGCAAGGTTGTTCAAAATCTCTTTCTGAATAACCCTCTTGACAGGTCTTGCGCCGAACTCAGGGTCGTAACCCATGTCGGCTACCCAATTCAAAGCCTTGTCCGTCAAAACCAATTCTATGTTTTGGTCTTTCAAAACTTTGTTGATACCCGCCAACTGAATCTTTACGACTTCCGCAATTTCCGCTCTTGTTAAAGGCGTGAAAATCACCGTTTCGTCAATTCTGTTCAAAAATTCCGGACGTATCGTGTTCTTTAACAGGTTGATAACAGCATTTTTCGTTTTGTCGATTACCTCGTCATGGTTTTGGTCATTAATCGTTTCCATGTTTTGACGGATTAAATCGCTGCCAAGGTTAGAGGTCATAATTATAATCGTATTCTTGAAATTAACCGTTCTGCCTTTGCTGTCCGTCAAACGTCCGTCGTCCAAAACTTGCAACAAAATGTTGAAAACATCGGGGTGCGCTTTTTCGATTTCGTCCAAAAGAATTACCGAATATGGTTTTCTTCTGACGGCTTCGGTGAGTTGTCCGCCCTCGTCATAACCGACATAGCCCGGAGGCGCACCGATAAGTCGTGTTACAGCAAATTTTTCCTGATATTCGCTCATGTCAATTCTGACCATGAGGTTCTCATCGTCAAACAAAAATTCTGCTAACGCTTTTGCAAGTTCCGTTTTGCCGACACCCGTTGTTCCCAAAAAGATGAACGAACCAATCGGCTTTTTAGAATCTTGAAGTCCCGCTCTTGACCGTCTTACCGCGTCAGAAATCACTTTTATTGCCTCGTCTTGACCGACAACGCGTTTGTGAAGTTCTTTTTCGAGGTTCAAAAGTTTGTCTTTCTGAGCCTGCAAAAGTTTCGTCAGAGGAATACCCGTCTGTCTTGAAACTATTTCCGCAATGTCGTCGTAGCCGATTTCCTCTTTTATGAGCGGAGAATTTTTTTGCAATTCCTCCAATTGAAGTTTCATCTTGTTGATTTCATTTTCGACGGCAACCATTTTGCCGTACTTCAATTCTGAGGCAAGTGAATAATTACTCTCTCGCTCGGCTTTTGTATACTGGTTTTTGTAATCTTCGAGTTCCGCTTTCAACGCCTGCATTTTTTGAACAACGTTCTTTTCTTCCTGCCATTTTGCGTTGAGTTTTGACCGCTCTTCGTTTAATTCAGCGAGAATTTTAGCGTTTTTGTCAATTTTTATTTGGTCGCCTTCGCGTTTAATTGCCTCACGTTCAATTTCATACTGACGGATTTTGCGATTGACCTCGTCCAAAGGTTCGGGGACGGAGTTCATCTCGATTTTGAGTTTTGCTGCACTCTCGTCAATTAGGTCAATGGCCTTGTCCGGCAAGAAACGGTCTGAAATATAACGGTTTGAAAGTTCCACTGCTGCAATTATCGCTTCGTCTTTGATACGGATTTTGTGGTGGTTTTCGTAACGTTCTTTCAGTCCGCGCAGAATCGAAATTGCGTCTTCGATGTTTGGCTCGTTGATTAAAACGGGCTGAAATCTACGTTCAAGAGCCTTGTCTTTTTCAAAATATTTTTGATATTCGTCCAAAGTTGTGGCTCCGATTGCTTTGAGTTCGCCACGTGCAAGAGCCGGTTTTAAAATGTTTGCCGCATCCATTGCGCCGTCGCTTTTTCCTGCGCCGACAAGGGTGTGAATTTCGTCAATAAAAAGAATAATTTCACCTGCCGAATCCGTAACTTCTTTAACGACAGCCTTTAACCTTTCCTCAAATTCGCCTTTGTATTTTGCGCCGGCGATAAGTGCGCCCATGTCGAGGGAGTAAAGAATTTTGGTTTTAAGGTTTTCGGGCACGTCGCCGTTAACGATTCTGTGCGCAATACCTTCTGCGATAGCGGTTTTTCCGACACCGGGTTCGCCGACAAGAATCGGGTTGTTTTTGGTTCGGCGCGATAGAATCTGCAAAACGCGGCGTATTTCTTCGTCCCTACCGATGACGGGGTCGAGTTTGCCTTTAAGTGCCTGAGCGTTAAGGTTTATTGCGTATTTTGACAAAGACTGATAAGTATCTTCTGCGGATTGGTCAGTAACTTTTTGTCCGCCTCTTAATTCTTTGATTGCAAGTTCAAGGTCTTTTTTAGTGAAACCTGAATCCTTCATCATCGCCGAAACGTCATCGCCGGCATCAAGCATTGAAACAAAAATATGTTCGAGGCTGACATAATCGTCTCCGTTTTTTTCTGCGATGTTTTGGGCTTCGAGGAGTACTTTTTGAGAGTTTGCGCTCAGAAACGGTTCGCCGCCCTGAACCTTCGTATACCGCGAGCAAATAGCCTCTAACGCCTTTTGAAAGGTTTGGAGGTTGATGTTGAGTTTTCGGAAAATAAAATTTGTAATATTTTCGTCGGCTCTGATTAAAGCAGTTAAGAGGTGTCCCGTTTCGATAGCCTGACAGCCTGAACGCTGCGAAATCGAAACCGCCTCTTGAACGGCTTTTTGCGATTTGATAGTAAATTTATCGAAGTTCATAATTGTTAATAATAAAGTTTTTTCTGTGAGGTAAATTTACAAACAATTTGCCAAAGCACAAAATTTATTTTTTACTGACATTTTGACATAAAAATTACGACAATACAGACAAAAGGTCAGTCGTGAATACTGTCAAAATGGCAGTAATGATTATCCCTTACACCCCAACACTCCGTAAAACGTTGATATTGCGATGTATACTGCCTTGAAAAGAAAATAGCACGCCACCGAAAATACTACAATTCCGATTGCAGATTTTACGGCATCGCGTTTTACTTTTTTGATGACTTTTTCATCGTCTTCCACGTAACCGACTATAAGAGTGTAATTCTTAGAATACGCCCTATGAAAAAAATCCAAAGCATCACCGACCCACGGAATAAGTCCTATCAAACAGTCTAACATTGTATTGTACAATACTGCCAAAGTTAATGCTAATGACCTTATTTTGAACATACTAACGTACAAAAACGGCAACGTCAAAACGCTTGTTAAAATATCGCCGACCTCTGGAATAACAAGACCTAAGACACCGTCTACAAAATATTTGTCAAACAACTTTGAAATGCCTTTTACCATTCTGTAAGACGGCTCTTTTTCAAGTAGAGCCTTGGCTTTTTCCTTTTTTTCGCGGCGCAACTCCTCGTGAGAAACAGCGGTTTCTATCTGCTCTTTTTCTTCGCTTGTTGTTAAGCCCAAATCCCGTTTTACTTCTTCTCTTCTGCTCATTTTTTTGTTTGCTAAATTTCAAGAGTTTTTTTGCCGGACAGAAAATCGTCCCAATCTTCTGCGCTAAAATTCTTAGTATCGCCTTCCAAAAGTTGGAACAGACCTTTTTTCAATTCGTCTTTGTTTTGTGCGGTGTTGATTTGCTTTGCAAGGCTGATAAGCGCGGCATTTTTGTTGTCAAGAACTTTCATCTTTTCTTCAAATTCTGCCTTTATCTTGTTGAACTCGTTTTCGTAATACTCGTTTGAAAGTCTGTAATTGAGTTTCATGACCTCTAATTGAGCCAACTGATTGCAAAGTTCAAAACCTTTTTCAAGAACTTCCTTAGTTTCGGGTTCGGTTTCTTTTTGAATGTTTTGTTTAACATTTTCTTTGAAACCGTCAACAGCCTGTGCTAAGTCTTCGGGCAGTTTTATGTCGTCAAACTTCTTAACCTCAGCGGTGTGCAAAAGTTTCTCATCAAGTTTTGACGAGGCAATTTCTTTGGCAACCATAAGGAGTTTTACAATATCTTCCAAGCGTGCAGAAATTTTCGCTTTTGTTTTTTCATCTGCGTTGATAATGTTTGACAATTCCGAAGAAATCTCCTTTTGAACCACCTTTAATTCCTCGTAACGTTTTTTGTCCCTTTCGTAAATTTCTTTTTGCTTTTGAAGTTCGTCAGTGTCGATTTTTACGTCAACAATCAAATCCTCGTATTTTGAAACCAAGGGTCTACAATTTTTTTCCCAATCGTAAACAGCCCTTTCGTATTGCTTTTTCTTAGAGCCTAACGAGATGACGTTGCCGAGTCCTGACGGCGGTTCGGGTTTCGTTTTTTTTGCTTCATTGTATTGTTTTTCAAGACTTTGCAACGTGTTCTGACAATCGCGGATATGGCTTGAATAATAGTTGACGTTGAGCCCGGAGTCCGCTAAACTTTTTTCCAAGTCATGAAGTTCTTGAAGAATTTCATCGCGGCGTTTTTTCAATTCTTTTGCCCTCGGCGTAGAATAAACCGAGTCTGTCAGCCGTAAAAATTCTTCATCAAAAACCTCAGGTGCGGCTTTTGCAAAAATTTCCGCCTTAGGAATGTAAACGTCGTTCAAAATTTTAAAAATTTCTGACAGCCTTACGCTGTCAGTTTTTATGACGGCGGCATCGTGAGCAACCGACGATTTTAATTCTTCAACCTCTTTTTTTATAGCGGAAGTCTGACCCGTACTTTTTATATAATGCGAGAGCATATTGATTCCGGCTACCACAAGTCCGAGCCGCTTGTCTTCAACGTTGGAAATTTGCGAGGCTGAAAGTTTCAAAGCCGAAACAAAACCTTCTGAAATCTGTCCCGAAAGTTCGGTACATTTTCCAAAAATTGAGTTGTAAGAAAGTTCCGCACTTTTTAGCATAGAGTCCGTGTCTAAAAACTCAACTGAGTCAAAATCAAACATTTGAGGCATCGTTGCGCGGATTTTTTCACCGAAAATATCCGAAAGAGCCAAAGCGTAACGGCGGAAAAGTCCGGCAGAATTTTGTCTGAGGTTAACAAAATCTTTTGTAAGACTTTTAACCGAGTTTTTGGCATCGGTGTAAGATTTTGTCTTCGTGGAATATTTTTCAAAAACAGCCGAAGCCTCGTTTTTGACTTTTTCAACAGCATTTTTCCCCGAAATAATATTCAATAAATCAGAGGTTTTGCGGATAATTTCTTCGTTGAATTTTCCGCCGGTAAGGTTTTCGAGCGCGGAAAGATGGGTATCAGAGATTTTGAGTTTTTCGGCGATTAATTTAAAAACGTCGGTTTCTTTGCCCGCCTCCAACAAAGCCGGAATTTTAAACTCGTCAACAAGCGGCGTATTTTTTTCGTTGTTAACAAGACTTTTGAAAATTTCCTTGTTAGGGGACTTTTGAAAACACTCCCAAACAAATTTTGAAATATTCTCGGAATCGTTTTCAATTCCTAAGTCTTTTAATTCCCAAGCCAAATCGCTACGGCTGAGAACGGTGTTATCTTTGAAATTCTGTTCGGCTAATGCCCTAATTTTATCGTAAATTTTCTGAATGTCTATACATAAAATGCGTTTAGATTAGTTTTTCAAATGTAGGACAATTTTTTGAAATAAAAAAAAAATTTTTACTTTTTTTCAAAAAAATATGTTACTTTTGCGCACACAAATATATTTAATTAAATGACACTTAAAGACCATCTCAACGAGAACGACCGTTTTGCAGCCTCTTGCGGCATGCGGTTGACGGACATAAAAGAAGGTTATGCGAAGGCGCAGATGACTGTTGAAGAAAGACACCTTAACGGAGGCGGCGTTTGTCAGGGCGGCGCACTTTTTACGCTCGGCGACTTAGCGGTTGCGGCAGCGGTCAACAGCCACAAACAACTGACTTTCGGCATTCAAAACAATATCGCTTTTCTCCAATCCGCTAAAAAAGGCGACATCTTGACCGCCGAGGCAAAAGAAGTTTTCAACCACCCGAAAATACCTTTCGTAAACGTCGAAATCAGAAATCAGAACGGAGAATTAATCGCCGTTTTGACCGGTCAGGGTTACAGAAAAAAAGATACAATAAATTTTGACACATTAATTTAACATCATAAAATGATATTCAATCCAAAATACGAATGTATGGACCGCGAACAACTGCGTGCCCTGCAAAGCGAAAGACTTATTAAAACGGTTAGAACCTGTTACGAAAAATCCCCGTTCTACCGCAAAAAAATGGACGAAACCGGCGTAAAACCCGATGACATCAAATCTATTGACGATATTCATAAACTTCCCTTTACTACAAAAATTGATTTGAGGGACGAGTATCCTTTCGGACTTCAAGTGGTTCCTCAGTCGGAGGTCGTAAGAATCCACGCTTCAAGCGGTACGACAGGTAAACCCGTGGTTGCAACCTACACCAAAAACGACCTTGATGTTTGGGCGGAAG
>JAEEXW010000116.1 GCA_016287995.1 Bacteroidales bacterium | reverse complement strand
ACAATCAAAAATCTATGTTACGGCAAAAGAAAATTCTTCACCCGAATTTACCGAAGTCGTAAGATAATTTAATCTCACAATATGAAAAAAACGCTGTCATTTCTGATTCTGCCGCTGATTTTTTGCGCGATGATAATCATCACTTTTGCGGCGGGGCATGCTTTTGACTGCGTTTTTTTTCGTCTCGGAATTTATCCACGTCATTTGTCCGGGCTTATCGGCGTAATTTTTTCTCCGCTGATTCACGGCGATTTGGAACATCTGCTCTCCAACCTTTCCGCGCTGCCGGTCCTGACTGGCATGCTGACGCTTGTTTACAGACAAAATTACTTCAAAATTTTCTCTGTTTTGTATTTGTCAACGGGTATTTTGGTCTGGCTGTTTGCCCGCGAAAGTTACCACATCGGGGCAAGCGGAATGATTTACGCTTTGGCCTCGTTTCTATTTTTTGGCGGAATAATTGCGGGTGAAAAAGGTTCGGCGGCAATTTCTATGCTAACTATAATGCTCTACGGGTCAATGATTTGGGGAATTTTTCCTTTGGAAGAACATATCAGTTGGGAATCTCATGCGTTGGGCGCGGTTGTAGGATTTTTCGCAGCGTTTATTTTCGTTAAGGAAAAACCGAAAAAAGTTCTTACTGACAAGGATTTCGACTTTACAAATCCCGGATTCAAGACATTTTCCGAAACCTCGGTTTACGAAAAAATTAATTATCAATTTAAAGAATAAAATCATGAAAAAATTTTTACCATTACTAATTTCAGCCGCACTATTTTCTTGTCAGCCCTCCGAGATGACAATCACTGGCGAGAATGCTCTCATTACGGCAATCGGACGTTATGAAAATAGTGCCGCAGGCGCAAAAATGTATTCTGCCGGCGGTTATTTTACTTTTGCATTTCAAGGCAAAGATTGTGAACTTTCGGTCTTGAACAATGGCGAATTTGACCACAGTTTTTTGGAACTTGTTGTGGACGGCGAGCCGAAAAAAATCCGTGTTGGAAGAGGCGATACGACCTTTGTTATCAAAAAGGATGAAGACAAACTTCACCAAGTGATTCTCTGCCGCGATAGCGAAACAATGATGAGTTTTACTCAAATTAAAAGCATCAAAGCCGAAAAAATTCTTGCTTGGACACCTGAAACTAACCTTAAAATCGAGTTTATCGGCAATTCTATCACAAGCGGTTGCGACTGCGATTCGTCGCTTGTCAGCCAAAAAGATTATAAATGGGGCGATTGGCACAGGGCGTATTTCGCTTACGGTCCTCAGACAGCAAGAAATCTTAACGCACAATATTCTCTTGCTTCGGTTTCGGGAATTGGTTTGATACATTCTTGCTGCGATATTAATTTGACAATGCCGCAAATTTATGACAAGGTTTTAATGCGTTATGATACAATTAGTTATAATTTTTCTTTTAAGCCTGATTTAATTTGTTGCTGTTTGGGGCAAAACGATGGAATCCAAGATAACGAAACCTTTGTTTCTGCATACGTTGATTTTGTGAAAATGCTGAAAGAAAAAAATCCGACGGCAAAAAACATCGTTCTTTTAAATTCGCCGATGGCAAACGACAGTCTTAACACTTGGATGCAGGAGGTTTTGCCTCAGGTTGTCAGTCGTTTGACAAGCGAAGGCGTAACGGGCGTTAAAAACTTTGAACTCCCGCACAACAAAAATAACGGCGGCGCAATGCACCCTGATGTTTTGCAGCATAGCGAAGTTGCAAAAGAGTTGACTGAATTTTTGAAAAAAGAAGTCTTATAGTTTTTTCAGAGAGTATTTTTTGTTGGGCGTAATCAAATCCAGCGCAAAAAAACTGCCGTCATCATTACGGTAAACTTCAACGTCAATTTTTTTAGCAAAGCGGAAAAGTCTGCTGCCGATAAAATTCGTTTTAGTTTTTGTTTGCGGCTCAGATTTTTCTGCCAAAAATTCGGGAAATACCGTTTGAGGAAGTTCGTTTTTTAGAACGTTTTCGATTTTTTTGGACGAAATATTAGTGCCTACAAGTGCTTCATTCTCTAATTTTTTGATAATTATAGCATCTTCTATTTCCGGCAGTGGCAAAACTTGTTTTTTTTCGGGTTTTGACGCTGCTGTTTTTTTAGGTACGTAGTTTGTTTTTACGGCTGCGTATTTTTCTGAGGCAACTATTACGTCCCGGTGTTTAATTTCATAATTATAACTATAAACACCTGTTACAGAAATAGTTTCTTCCTTATAAAAAACTGCCGTCAAAATTCCTACAACCAAAACCGCCGCAACTGAGGCTGCACGCCACCAAGTTGCAAGAGCGAAATGTTTCAAACTGTTTTTCTTTTTGTAAACAATCTTCGTGTCTGTCTGCAATTTGGTTTTTGAATATAGTGCGGTATCTTTTTTGAACGTTTTGTTTTCTGAAATAAGTTTTTGATATTCTGACAGTTCTTTGCTTGTTGCAACGCCTTCCAAAACGGAAACAGCCAAACGGTCAACATACGAAAATTCAGGATAATCAAATTCCGAAGTATGTTTCAGACTGTCTTTTTTCTCAAAAACAGCATTTTCGCCATTTAATTTAAAATCCGAAAGTCCTTCTATCATTTCCCTGTATTTTGGATTTTGTCTCAAAAAATCTTCAACACATTTTTTATCCTTTTCGGAAAGGTTATTTTCTGAATAATCAAGCAGATACTCTTCTATGTTTTCTTTGTTGATTTGCATTTCTAAAACTCTGTTACGGTTACACCAGATTTTTCAAGCATATTTTTCATTGCTACTCTGCCTCTGAAAATATAAACTTTTACGGCAGAAAGACTTAGCGAGGTGATTTTGGAGATTTCTTCGTATGAATATCCTTCGTAGTCCCTCAAAATTATTACACTGCGTTGCTCGGCAGGCAGTTTTTTGAGCGCAAACTCCAAAGCCTCTTTTATCCCGTCAAACTGAGGAAAACTTTCTTGCGCAATGTTCAAACCAGTCTCTATGGGTGTGGAAATTTTGCTGTGATTTTTTCTCAAAAAATCAATCATAGTACTATAAGCACAGGCAAAAAGATATGATTTTGCTTTTTGAAAATCAATATTCTCATGCCTGAGCCACATTTTCTCGTAAGAATCTTGAACAATATCTTCGGCAGAGGTGTAGTCCGAAATGTTTTTCAGTACAAAACGGAAAACAAAATCGGAATACATATCTGCACATTTATTAAATTCTTCACGTGTCATAGAAGTTAAAAGTTAAATTTTACGCCGATTGCAAACGGATACAATTCAGGTCCGTGCTCGTCTTTGAAAAGTTGCAATGGCGAATATTCTGCAAAAACCTGAACGCCGTCGTAACCGATACCGCCGATTACTGCATAGCGAAAAAGTTGTGTCTGAAAATCGCTGTGAATACGGTTTTTCTTTTTATCGTTATCAACTTCGTAAATCTGTTTTACGCGGCTGCCGATTCTTATACCGCCTTTTATACCGGCGTTGATGTAAAGTTTTTCTTTTCCGGAAGGAATATCAAACTCAAAAACAAGCGGAAAATTCAGATACATAAGCCTTAAATTCTGCCGTTTGTAACTGATTGCGGATTTTTCGGAGTCTACTTGCCCGTCTTTTACAATAAGATTAATGTCTTTGGCAAGAGAATAATGATTGAACTCTAAATCACAGCCTAATGACATACCAAACTTTCTGCAAAACGGAATGTCGTGTCCCGCAAAATATATGTCAAGACAAAAACTGCGGCTTTCGTTTAGGTTCATAAAATCAGCCTCATGCAAATTGGAGTTAGGATTTATTAGCCCGTTAACAGCAAAGAAAATACCTGTTAAATGGCTTTCAAAATCCTTGTAGCGGTTACGGATTTCAAAATCGTAATGCGGGATTTCTATGCTGTAACGGTTGTGACGGTCTGCCCGATTTTCGATTCTTTCAATCTCGTCTTCAATGTCCTCAACGGAGTCTTCGATGTCCTCAATGCCTTTTTCGAGCGCATCGATTTGTATCTCAATGAGGCTTTCGTTTATAGTGCCTTTGAGTTGTTTGATACTATCCCTCATGTGAAGAAATTTTTCTTTTCCGGCAATAAGGTTCTCTTTTTTCTTCAACAACTCTTGTTTCATAGAATCGAGGTTTTCTTGCGCTGAAGCGGCTGTGCAAAAAAACAAAACCGCCATAATAGTAAATAATTTTTTCATGGTTTTTTAGTGTTTTTAAAATTTTATTTACTACTATGACGGTCTCGGGTTACAAAAAGTTACAGAAGATTTTTAATTTTTTCAATCATTTCTTCTGCTAACTTATCGGCAGCCTCCTGCGATTTTGCCTCGGTGTAAATTCTGATAATCGGCTCGGTGTTGGATTTTCTAAGGTGAACCCAGTTTTCTTTGAAGTCGATTTTTACGCCGTCAATCGTTGTAACCGTAGTTTCAGGCATTGCAGAATAAATGGTTTCAACCTTTTTCAAAAGCGAATCCACGTTAATTTCGGGCGTTAACTGAATTTTGTTTTTGCTCATAAAATATTGCGGGTAAGTTTTTTTGAGTTCTGAAACTTTTTTACCGCATTTTGCCAAATAGGTTAAAAAGAGCGCAATTCCTACGATAGAATCTCTGCCGTAATGCAATTCAGGATAGATAACCCCGCCGTTGCCTTCGCCGCCGATAACAGCACCGATTTCTTTCATTTTGGTAACAACGTTCAATTCTCCGACAGCCGAAGCCTCGTATTTTCCGCCTAATTTTTCGGTAACGTCTCTTAATGCGCGGCTTGACGAAAGGTTGCTTGCCGTGTTGCCTTTTTTGTGTTGAAGAATATAATCCGCAACCGAAACCAAAGTGTATTCCTCGCCGAACATTTCGCCGTCTTCCTGCATGATTGCAAGGCGGTCAACGTCCGGGTCAACAGCAAACCCTACGTCCGCTTTTTTCTCCTTGACAGCCTCTGCCAGACCGACGAGGTTTTGTTTCAAGGGTTCGGGGTTGTGCGCAAAATTGCCGTCGGGTTCGTCGTTGAGAATTGTGTAGTTGCTAACGCCGAGAGCCTCCAATAGGTCAGGGATAATAAGTGCGCCGACAGAGTTGATAACGTCAACGCAAACTGTAAAGTCAGCCTTTTTAATTGCTTCTACGTCAACGAGTTCCAAATCCAAAACCTTCTGAATATGAACGTTCTCAAAACCTCTTACGGGAGTAATTTTTCCTAAGTAGTCTACGCATGGAAAACCGGCTAAGGTTTCTGCCTTTTCAGAAAAATCAACAATAAGTTTGCCGTCTGCTGCGCTTAAAAATTCTCCGTCTTTGTTGAGAAGTTTCAAGGCGTTCCACTCTCTCGGATTGTGGCTTGCGGTCAAGATGATTCCGCCGTCGGCCTTAAATTCTGTAACGGCGATTTCCGTTGTAGGAGTTGTTGCGAGGTCGATGTCTATTACTTCGATTCCGCACATTGTTAACGTGCTTGAAACCAACTGTTTAACGTGCGAGCCTGAAATTCTTGCATCTCTGCCGACTACGACTTTGTAATTCTCGGCTTTTGGGTTTTGTCTTTTTATCCATTGAGCATAAGATACCGTAAATTTTACGATGTCAAGAGGCGTGAGATTGTCACCGGCAAAGCCGCCTATCGTGCCTCTGATTCCTGATATTGATTTTATTAATGACATATTTAGTAAAGTTTTAAAAATTCAAACGTATTTCCTATTATAGAAAGATATTTCTTAAAATTTTCTTGACTGATTACGATTGTTCCCGTACAATCGTTGGGGTGAAAACTCAGTGTTTCAGCGTTTTGCAAGTTTTCGTCCAAAAACAGATGAACGTGGTTTTCTTTGTCGTTGATAAGACCAAAGGGCGAAACGCTGCCCGGCAAAAGACCCAAATATTTTTCCATTCTCTCTGCTGAGGCAAATGAGAGTTTTCCCGGAGCGGGCAGACCTTTGGAAGTAAGAGCCGCTTTCAGGGTTGCTTCAAGCGAGTGAATGTCAAGGTCATAATCACAATTAAAACAAACAAGATAATGCTTGTTGCCTTTGTGGTTTCTGAAAAAAAGATTTTTGCAGTGAATAGAGCCATCATTTTTCCACCACTTTTTTGCCTCTTCTATGGTTTTACCTTCGGGGTGGTCGTAATTAGAAAATTCTATTCCGTTTTCCTGCAAAAAATTATATACGACTTCTTTTCTTGTCATTTTACCAAATTTTGTTTTGCTGTTCGTTGTATTCGTAACCGCCTGATTTCAAACGGTTAAGAAGTTCGTTTTTGTCAATATTCATATCCTCGCACATTTCGTCGAGCGAGGGATAATTGTCCCTAAGTTTTTGATTTACAAAACTCATCAACATTACCGGGTCTTGCGGTAAATTTTCGTACATAGTTTTTTTTAATTATATTCAAATGTTTTTAATATTTTTGTGTCTTCTTCGCTGACAAGACGGCTGAAAGTATCATAACCAAATTGAACGACATCGGAAAATCCGTTACTAAAATCTGTAACTTTTTTATTTTCAAGCCGTCCGGAAATAGTATCGTAAATAAATTCTGTCCGTTTGATTTCTTTTCCCTTAAAGCCGTATTCACTTTTTGTCAGAACTTTTTGCGATAAAGTATCATAAAGGTAAACTATTCGTTCCTTTTCTTCGTCGTCTTCATTTATAGTTCTGACCATCAGCGAGTTACCTTTGTAGAAATAAGTTTTTAGCCACGTTATCCCGCCGTCAAACGCATATTCTTCGCTGCCGATTTTCCCGTCAGGTTTGTAAAAAAACTTCACTTTCTGAACCAAAAAACCGTTGCCATCGTATACGAGTTTACCGTTTTTTTGGTTTTTATCATTGTAATTTGTGATACTTTTGCGCGTTAAAACGCCGTTTTCGTCAAATTCTTTGAGTAAAACCTCGTTACCAAAACCGTTGAACTCGGCATACGAAATGATATATTCGTCTTTGCCGGTACACTTTTCTTTAATTTTTGTAACTATTGATTTAAAAATTGCTGCCATTTGTTGTGATGTTAAAATAATATTAATTATATCGGCAAATATAATATTATTTTAACAAAAAAGCAACTTTAAATCAAAATATTTTTAATCTTTTCTTATTATTGCGGCTCCTAACTTCAAAAGCCGGTTTTCTAAGTCCTCGTAACCGCGGTCAATCTGTTCTATATTGTAGATTACGGATTTTCCTTCTGCTGAAAGTGCCGCGATAAGGAGTGCGACTCCGGCTCTGATGTCCGGCGAAGTCATAGTTGTGGCTTTTAGCGGAAATTTTCTGTCAAGGCCGATAACAGTTGCGCGGTGCGGGTCGCAAAGAATGATTTGCGCGCCCATATCTATCAGTTTGTCAACAAAAAACAATCTTGACTCAAACATTTTTTGATGAATGAGTACGCTGCCTTTGGCCTGTGTAGCCACTACCAACAAAACGCTCAACAAATCGGGTGTTAAACCGGGCCACGGCGCGTCAGCAACTGTCAAAATAGAGCCGTCGATGTATGAGGAAATTTCGTAATGCTCCTGGGCGGGAACGATTATGTCATCGTTTTCCTCGTTGATAACGATGCCGAGTTTGCGGAAAGCGTTCGGAATAAGTCCGAGATTTTCTCTGCTGACGTTTTTGATTCTGATTTCTGAGCCTGTCATTGCGGCAAGTCCGATAAACGAGCCGATTTCAATCATATCGGGAAGACAGCGGTGAGTGCAACCTTTTAATTCGTCAACGCCTTTGATTTTCAATAGGTTGCTGCCTATTCCCGAAATATCTGCGCCCATTGCGACGAGCATTTTGCAGAGTTGACAGATATACGGTTCGCAAGCGGCGTTGAAAATTGTGGTTTCGCCTTTTGCCAAAACCGCCGCCATAACTACGTTTGCCGTGCGGGTTACGGAGGCCTCTTCCAAAAGTATGTAAGTGCCTTTGAGGTTTTTGCCGTTGAC
>JAEEXW010000115.1 GCA_016287995.1 Bacteroidales bacterium | reverse complement strand
GGGAGCAGCGCGGAACGCATTTCTGTCCGATAGAAAAAACCCGTTTTGCATTCGGAATGAGGGAAAAATTTCCGACCGGTTTCTGCATGGCAGGCGACCAAAACACGCCTAACACCAAACGCGCCATCTGGGTAAACTTTTTCGGAATGGAAACCGCATGCTTGCCGGGCATAGAATTTTACGCAAAACTGTTTGATTTGCCGGTGATTTTTATGGAAATCCGCCGCGAAAAACGCGGATATTACCGCTGTTATGTTTCGATGATTGCAGAAAATCCGTCGGAATGTGCGCCCGGCGAAATTACACAGCGTTATATGTCAAAACTGGAAGAAGTTATGCGAAACCAGCCCGAAACATGGCTGTGGAGTCACAAACGCTGGAAAGCAACCAAAGATTCCAACGGTGAAATTCATTACGGCGACAATTATAGAGGAATGTGATGACGTTTTTTCAAAGAGTTATGACCGATGTTTTGGACATTGTCTGTCCTGAATCATGCCTTTCATGCGGTTGTCATTTAAAGGCCGACAAAGTACAATTTTTATGCCCTGAATGTTGGGCAGAATACGAAAGAACGGATTGTTCAAAAGACAAAGAAAACATTATAACCAAGTCTTTTAACTCGGAAGATATAGAAATTGTTGACGGTTGTACATTTTTAAAATTCGACAAAAAGGAAACCACACAAAAAATACTTCATAACATAAAGTACTTCAACCACCCTGAACTCGGCGTTAAATTTGGAAAAATAGCGGGACATCAGTTGAAAAAATATAGGCGTTTTAATGATGTCAATTACATTTTGCCTGTTCCTATGCACCCTGACAAACAGAAAAAACGCGGTTACAATCAAGCAGAAAAAATTGCAGAAGGTTTGTCAGAAGTTTTAAATATTCCGATAAAAAACGACATTCTTCACAAAAACGTCAACACGGAATCGCAAACAAGAATGAATAAAGTTCAACGCTTGAAAAATTCTACGGGTGTATATTCGGCTGATAGGGTAGAGGAGTTGTGCGAGAAACATTTTCTGATTGTTGACGATGTTTTTACAACGGGCGCAACTTTGGAGGTTTGCGCAAAGGCACTTCATTCTGTAATGCCGGAATGTAAAATCAGCGTTTTTGCACTCGCAAAGGCATAAAAAAAGGGGTACGTTAAAAAAACGCACCCCGATAAAATAATGTCGAAATCAATTATTTGCTTGTTACTGGCACTCCAAATACTTTAAATGAACCGTCGCTGAATGTGAATTTATCACCGGCTTTGTTCATCATCGTAGCAGAGAAATTTCCTGTTGCATAAACTGCTAAGAAAGTAACATCAACAGATGCTTCTGTTGAGAAATAATAAGTAGAACCGCCTTCTGTTTCACCAGCACTTCTGTAAATAATCATCGCATCAGTCTGTACATCAACAGCATCAGAAATAATATCTTTTACCGTTGCACCTGATAACAAATCAATTAAAGCCTGAGTTGCAGATGTATTTTTTGCAACAGACAATTTGTAATTTCCTGATGTAGAACCTTTTATTGTTATAGCAAGTTGCTTACCATCTTTTGTTCCCATAATTGTGGTAGAAGTGCCACCTGCATTACCAAAAATGTTACTGAGAACACTTGTACCAGTATTGGAACTTGATTTTGACGAATAAAAACCTGCTGCTGAGGTTGAAAATTTAGAATCTTTCAATGTTGCACTCAGTTCAGAAACTTTGCTATCTTCATCGTCATCATTTTTGTCTTTTTTGCAAGACGTAAACATCATAGCGCAAAGTGCGAGAGCCGTAAGGCTGAATAAGAGTTTTTTCATCTTTCTAAGTATATTAATTTGTTTTGACAAAATCGTCGCTGCAAATGTAGGAAAAATCATTATTATCTATGTTAAAAACGTGTAAATTTTTTATTTAGAAAAAAAATTGATTTCAAATTGCATAGATTTTTCAAATTCAGAGATTTCCGCTTTCAAATTTCTGTTATGCAAATCTAACATTACTTGCGAAAAAATTTCTTCGTTTTCGTTGTCGCGGGTATCGTTAAGAGCCTGAATATATTCGCTTTTTTGAGTTTTATGAACTTTTACTGGAATTAAACCGAACTCCCATTGCAGCATATTCATAACAAGCCTTGACATTCTGCCGTTGCCGTCTGCCCACAGATGAATGTTTACAAGTCTGTAATGCGCGGAAAAACTCAGACAATACGCGGCGATAACATCACCACTACTTATTTTTTTTCGCTCCCCGTTTAGCCATTGACAAAACTCTTCCGTATTATAAGTACCACCTGTATTCCGCATTACCAAGGCAGAAAGCCGACAAAGCATTTTAGTTGAATAATCAGCGTGCGCAACGGCAAGACGTTGTGCCTCTTGATAAGCGTTTTTTAAATCAACATTCATCATTTGTTCCTGCAACGGTCGTCCGTTAGCGGTGATGCCGTCGTCAAAGAGCAACTGATTTTCCAATTCCGTAACGGTACTGCCCTCGATAGCAGTAGAATGTGTGATAATCGAATACAAGTAAAACTTCTGATAATCAATTTGTTCCGCTATGGCAAGTGATTTATATTTATCTATGGTTTGTAAAATCTCCGTGCTTATCATCCTTAAAAAATTTTGCTGCAAAAATAACAGAAAATTTTCAAAAAAAAACATTATTTTTCTACTTAACATAATATTATTAAAATATGTTAAAAGATTATTAGGGGAGGGGTTTGCCGGGATTTAGCCGTTAAAGATATTATTTGGCGGTTTATAAATATTCAATTCTCAGAGATTTAAATAATGCTGCTGATATGTTTTTTTAGCAAAATCTGACATTTTTATATAATTGACAGATACCAAGATTTTGAGCGTTTGAAAGGCTCTCAGGCGGATGTCTAAAACTCTTAGTTAACATAATATTAATTATAGGACAAAATTATAGGGGAGAAGACGGCAGAATTTTGCCGTCTTAAACCCTTATTTCACCATTATTGCTGCTTCGTTTTTGCTACCGTTCATAATGATATTCAGCGGTTTAGAGAATCTTACATGACGGAAATATTTCGTCTGATGAATCAATTCTTGATCTTCCAAAATTTCACGCTTTATGAAACAGTTTCGATTTTCGTTTCTGATTGCAAAATAGCCGATGTTCATTGACGTGATGTTGTGGAAAAAGTGCGAACCGTGCGAAAAATCAAGCGGATAACCCTCCATGCTCGTTTCAATTATCACCGCAGCGTTTGAAATCTCCGACCACTGAACCGGAACTCCCAAAAATCTGTCAGAAGTACCCCAACGTCCCGGACCTATTAAAACATATCGCTTGTTTTCGTTTTTAAACAAAGTGTTTAAATAGTTGATTTCACGAGCCATTTCTACCGTTTCAAGTTTCGAGAATTTCTGCTCGTCAATATAAATCACGTCCAAAATGTCGCTTAAAATGCCGTTGCCCAAACTTTGATTCGTATACAAAAGCATATTGTCTTGATTTTCTTGCTGTAAATCAATGTGTTTGTCTTCAAACGAACCAACCATCGGCTTTATCTGCAAAAGATAAAACGAGGGTTTGCCGTTTTTAGCCTTATTGAGATTTACCGCGTATTCAATTTCAACCGCCGAACCGAAAGCGTCTTTTACCGCGTTCAAAATCACAGAAATCGTCTCCGCTAACGGGAAATAATTGTACTGCAAAACGTCAGCAAAATTCACAATTCTCGGACCATAATCGTCCAAACCCGGCGAAAACGAATCGTTGTCAGGATTATAAACCGAAACCAAATGTTTCAACGAGCCGTGTTTTTCAGCGTCGTAAATGTTAAGAAGTTTTAGAGCCGCATATTCGCCGCCGTTTAATAAATCAATGTTTTTAAGCGAGCAATCCAAAGCGTAAAACTTTGTCTGAGTGCTTTTTAAGAGGTCGTTTTTGGTGTACATCGAGACCGTCGGATATTTCGGCGAAAATCTGTACGAAGGCCAACCGCCGACAACATAACAGCCCAAACCAACACCCGCAACGGCATAACCTTCTTCGGGTTTCATGTCAGCAACGGGATAAAAATTGTACGACTGCGCAACGCCGCTGATGTGCGGATAAAAATATTGTCCGAACCGACTTCCGACCACTTCCTGAATCACAATCGCCATTTTCTCAACTTCAATATTGTGCTGAACGGCATTGTAATAATTTCGTGCCGTGTCAGAATACATCGAGGCGTAAATCAATTTTATGGCGTGGCAGACAAGCTCCAAAGTCTCAGCCTTGTTGTCTTTTTCGTTTGGTAAAATATACGTACTGAAAACCCCCGCAAACGGCTGACTTACAGAATCTTCCGATGTACTTGACGAACGCACTGCAAGCGGATTGTCAGTCTGCGAAATTATCGTTCTGATTCGTTCCCTCAACTGCTCGCTCAAATGTCCGTTATAAAAATCCTCCTTTAATTTGTCGTAAGGATAATTTTTGTTAATCAGTTTCGGGAAAAGGTCATTATTTGTGATAAAACTCTGAAACTCAGTGGTTCCGATAACAAGAGTTACGGGCGCAATTATGTTAATCCTCTCCAAAAGTTGCGGGGCTTCAAGGTTGTAAATAACGGTGTCAATAAACGCCAAACCTCTACCCTTTCCGCCAAGCGAACCGGGCGCAAGAGTGATAATGTTGCGCTCGTCAATCGAAGAAGTCTCGTCGAAAGAAAGAATTTTTCCGCGTTTTTTGTCAGCACGATACTGATTGATAACCTGCAACATCTGCGGACGAATTTGTTTTACCTCTTCAACTGAATTTATCGTAAGACCGCGGAAAATCTGCGCTAACTGAATCTCACCGCGCCCCATCAGCCAAATTGAAAACTGATTTTTAACCGCATGACGGTAAATTGAATCATCAGGAACTTTTTTGATGAAAAGTTCAAACTCGCGCAAAGAATGTGCAACGCCCAAAATTTCGCCCTGCCAATTCTTGAAAGTAAAGTCGCCGTAACCGAGATATTTTACCAAATAACGCTTTAATTCGTCAAGCAGAGAGTCAGAATTTTTGTTGATAAAGAACACTTTTTCTTCTCTGTAAATATCTGTATCTAAGTTTGTTAACTCTTCCGTAGATTGAAAAATAACCGGCACGGTATATTTCATATTGCGGAAATGTTTAACGAGTTTTATGCCGGCCCTTTTGTCGAGTGTTCCGCCCCAATCAAATTCAACGTCCGAAATCACGCACATCAAATTGTCCTTATACTTGTTGAAAATAGCGATTGCCTCGTCGTAATTTCTTGCGTGAAGCGTTTTAGGACGGGAACGTATTTTAACGATTTTGTCAAGTTCGTTTTTCTCAACCTCCGGAATAATTTTTGCCGTCTGACCAAACACCGTATCGTACAGTAATTCAAGGTATTTGGAGTAATAAACGGGCGAATCTTCAATTAGCAAAATTACTTTTACAAGACCGATTTGCGTATCGTTTTCAACGTTGATACTGTCTTCATAACATTTTACGATTGTAAAGAAAATATTACTGTCACCGTTCCAAATGTAAAGTTTGTCAATAGCATTGACAACAGAGCAAATTTCTTCGTATTTTTTAACTTCTTCTTTTTTGTTAATCAACAGAAAAACAGGGACATTACCGTTGATAGATTTAAGTTTTTCGCTAAGTGCAACGGTCTGAGCCGAATCCGCTGACGGCATAATTATCACCATGTCGATATTTGCGCTTTCCATTGCGTCAAGAGCCTCTTCTTCGGTGCTGACACCCGTAATTCTTGGCAGCGTATAAAGGCTGAATTGATGAACGTCGCCCAAAAATCTTTCAAAAAACGAGTCTTCGTTTTCCAAACAAAACGCATCATAAAGTGTCGCCACAAACAAAACGTGATTGACTTTGTACTTCATCATGTCAAGATAAATGTACTTATCAAGCATTTGACGGTTGAAATAATTTTGCAGCGGTTTATGATTTGTTGTCAAAAGTCTTTGACGGAAACGGTCTTCTTTTTGCTCGAAAAAGTTGAGCGCGGCGGTTTTGTGCAAAATATCTCTGCCTTTTGTATCGTTGATGTAACCGGCTGTCAGGCGGGCGATATTGTTAAGAAGTTCTTTTTCCTCTTTTAAAAATGCGCCTTCAAATTCTTTCGGAAATTCTTTCGTGTAAAAAACTTCAATACTGCCTTTGTTTGAATCAATCGAAACGAATTGTTCAGAAATGCTTCGGTGAGTAAACAGAAAGTTTTTTGACAAGTATTCTTTACCGTCAAAACGGATTCTCGCGCAAGCATATTTTGAATATTGCATTGCCTCGGGAAGAAGGTTGCAAATTTTGTTAAGCGTGTAGTCGATTTCTCTGCCGCCTTTTATAATTTCAGTTGTTTTGTTGATAACTTGCAACTCTTGCATACGCTTGTTGTTGAACTTTTTGAGGGTTTTCATAGCGACGGCGTATGTTGCGCCTGTTATCATAACAGCCAAATTATCAACAAGATTTCTTTCTTCTAAAAGAAAAGGGTCATGCGAGCCTGCGTCTTCGGGAAAAGTTCGGGTGTAATAGATTTCGATTGAACCTTCTTTATCGTCAGCACCTTTGAACTTTTTGACAAGACCTTGTCCGCACGGTTCAAAATTCGGGCTCTTGAAAGTTTTTCCGTCGTAACAAATCCTTGCAACGGCACATTCAGAATGTCGCATTGCGAGTGGCAGAGAGTCGCAAATCTGACTTATCGCAGGGTAAATGTCGTAACCGTCGTTTCCGAGCAAAAGCGACGCCTGACGAATTGACGAAAGTTCTTTCAAACGTTCTTTATTATCGGAAAAAATATCTTCGCATTTTCTGCAAACTATCTGTTGATGAACGATTTTAACAAGGAAAAGTGAAATTTTCTCAAACATTTCCTTGTCGGAATTTTCGGGAATTTCTTTAACACAAAATGTCAGACTTTTTTTGTCGCCAGAAAAAAATTTGAACGGGAAATCCGTGTCAGACTCTTTCTTTTGGTATTCAAATTTGAATTTAAAGTCAAAGTTTTTAAGACCTTCTGCAAGGAGTTCCGTCCAGAAATTCAAGATTTCGGCGGTTGAAAGTTTTTTACCGCCGTTTTTCGACCCTTCAACTACAAGGTCGGTATATAAGGTTAAAAATTGTGATGGCATATTTTTTTAGTTAAAAAAATAAATGATTGAAAATGCAAAAATAATAAAAAAATCAATTTTTTTTATTACTTTTCACAAAATGCTGTTTTTTTTCACCACGAACCACATTATTTCGATAATTAAGTTTTTTTAACTTAAAATTTATTATTTTTTTTATTACCTTAGGCGCATTGAAACACAAAAACTATTCCTTTATGAAAAAAAACTATTTTTCTCTTATTGCGCTGGTTCTGTTGGTGTTACAAACCTCGGCGCAAAAAAGCGTAAATGTCTGTACACCCAAAGATTGGGACGCTGCATTGTCCCAAGACGGAAGGACAGTCATTCTTAATTACAACGGTAACCGCCGTGTTAAAACCGTAAAAGTGGAGAAAATCCACCCTTTCACTGTCGGTTTTGACAAAGACAATCAACCCGTCAAAGCACTATTTAGTCCGGGAAACCTTCAATACAATCCAGAACCGGAGAAAGGAGAAAACAATTACCGCTTTGCAAAGTTTCAGTGGAGTACGTGCTTTAAGCAAAACACTTCGGTAAATGTTGGGGCAAACCACTCTAAATGGGTTGACGATGACAAAGGAAAGCCTAAATGGATTGACCTTTTCGGCTGGGGACAGTGGATAGAACAAACCGACAGCGATGTTAACCCGCTAAAAACCAGCAATGAAGACGAAAATGATTATGTTCCAACGGTTACAAACAGCGTTTTGAAATCTCTTTCGCCGATGGGAAAAGAGTGGCATGTGCCTTCTAACGAAGAATTCAAGATGGCTCTTAACAATAATATTTTTGCCAGAG
>JAEEXW010000114.1 GCA_016287995.1 Bacteroidales bacterium | reverse complement strand
CTTTGCTGTATAACGCAGCGGCGTTTTCCCAAAATTTTGACTCGCAGTATTACACTTTAATCGGCAAAGACGATGGCTTTACGACCAAAATTCCGAATTACAAGGAAGGCGTAAAAGTGTTTTTGAAGGCAGAGGATTCCGACTTTGAACTGATACCGAGAATTTCTGGACCCGACGGTTTTATGAATTTTAAGATTTTTTCTCAAAACCTCATTGAGAAAGCGGGATTTTATACTTTGATGATTCAAGACAAACCATCAAACGCCTTTGTTGCATACAATTATGACAGAAAAGAATCCAAATTGGATTTTTTTACGGCAGACGAAATCTTGGAAAAACTATCCTCAGAAGGTTTTGTATCAGCACAGATAATAGAAACCGACAACGGAGGCTTTTCTGTTTCGACGGTTCAAAATGCCGCAAATAAACCGCTTTGGAGAATTTTTGTTATTTTTGCATTGATATTTGCCGCCGCCGAAATATGCGTCGGAAGATTTTTATAAACATAATTAAAATAAAACATGAAAAAAATATCACTATTGGCATTATGCTCATTTTTAGTAGCAACATCTTGTAATTCAATAACTAACGACAACAAACAAGCAGCCGCAGACAGCATTGTAGAAGTTCAGACAAGAAGTGTAATAGCCGCTCCCCCACCCCCTGTTATCAAAGAAACGGAGTTTTTTTACAATTTTGATTCCGCTTCGGCGATGATAATTTCCGACCCGATAACATACGAAGTCGTTGTTAAAAACCACAAAATTGACGATGATTGGGAAGAAGAAAGACTCGCTAAAACCGATATAAAACCGCTCGCAAATGCAATTTTTCAAGCCGTTTATAAAGGCAGATTAAAGGCTTACGACTATTTTGAGGAAACAAGAGAAATGCCTATTAGCGAAATAAAAGCACTCGAAAAAGAGTTCAACCGCAAAGACATCGGCAATATTATGTTTGAAGAAAAATGGTATTTCAACGAGAAAACCATGACTTTAACGAAAAAAGTTACGGGATTGACATTCGGATATGAATTGCGTGATCCGCAAACGAAAGATTTTCAAGGATTTAAAGCAGCATTTAAGGTAAAACTCTAAATTATGGCAAAAACTACGGAAACCCCGCTGATGAAACAGTACAACAGCATCAAGGCAAAATATCCTGATGCTATTTTGCTGTTCAGGGTCGGCGACTTTTATGAAACATTTGCTTCGGACGCAGTAAAAACGTCCGAAATTTTGGGAATTACGCTCACAAAAAGAGCCGGAGAAGCCCTTGCGGGGATTCCGTATCACGCTTTGGACAACTATTTGCCGAGGCTTGTAAGAGCGGGCGAAAGGGTTGCGATTTGCGAACAGTTGGAAGACCCGAAATTTGCCACAAAAATCGTAAAACGCGGAATCACCGAACTTATTACACCCGGAGTTTCCTTAAACGATAATGTATTAGACAACAAATCAGATAATTACGCCGCGTGCATAAACCTTCAAAAAAGCAAAACCGGCGTAGCGTTTTTGGACATTTCGACGGGCGACTTTCTTGTTGGAGAAGGTTCTAACGAATACGTTGACAAACTCTTAGCCTCTCTTAGTCCAAAAGAAGTCTTGTACGAAAGGTCAAAAAAAGAAGAAATAAGACAACTTTTCGGCGACAAATATTATTTTTATCCGCTCGAAGACTGGGCGTTTGAAGAAACCTCCGCACGGGAAAGGCTACTCAGACAATTTTCAACAAACTCTTTGAAAGGTTTCGGAATAGAGGAAATGTCGGAGGCTTCAAACGCAGCCGGTGCACTTTTGCATTATCTTGACATAACGCAACATACGCAACTCGGACACATTCTCAAAATTTCAAAAATAGACGAAGGAAAGTACGTTTGGCTTGACAAATTCACGGTCAGAAACCTTGAAATTTTCTCTCCGCTAAGTCCGTCAGGCAAAACACTTTTGGACGTTATTGACAAAACCGTAAGTCCGCAAGGCAGCAGAATGTTGAAACATTGGTTGGCGTTGCCGCTAAGAAACACCTCAGACATAAAACGCCGTCTCGACTATGCCGAAGAGTTGAAAAACGATTTTACGCTTTTGGAAAACTTACGTTTGCAATTACGTCAAATCGGTGATATAGAGAGACTTGCCTCAAAAATTTCGACCATGAGGCTCACCCCTCGCGATATGCGTCAAATAAAAGTTTCTCTTGACTGTACACAAAACATCAAGAACTTTTTGAAAGAAGCAGTTGATAACGGTAAAACTATTTTTCAAAACGTTTACGAAAAGTTAGACCCTTGTACTCAGGCTGCACAAAAGATTGATAACGAAATAGTTGACGAACCACCGGCACTGATTTCAAAAGGCAAGTTCATAAAAAACGGTGTCAACGCTGAATTAGACGAATTAAGGGAAATTGCTTTCAATTCACAAGAATACCTTCTGAAAATGGAAACGGATTTAAGTGCACAAACTCAAATTCCGAGCCTGAAAATCGGTTTCACAAACGTTTTCGGTTATTACATCGAAGTAAGAAATACGCACAAAGAAAAAGTGCCGTCAGAATGGATTCGCAAGCAGACTTTAACGGGTGCAGAGCGTTACATCACACCCGAACTAAAAGAATACGAAGAAAAAATTCTCGGCGCACAAGATAAAATCCAACAATTGGAGGTTGAAATTTTCAACAATTTGGCTGCATTTTTGACGTATTACATCAAGATTTTTATGCAAAATGCCAAAGCAGTTGCGGCGTTAGATTGTCTTTGCAGTTATGCCCAGTGCGCTTTGGACAACAACTACTGCAAACCCGAAATCAATGAAAGCAACGAAATAAAAATCACTGCCGGACGGCACCCCGTCATAGAGCAGCAACTCCCAATCGGCGAAGAATACATTCCTAATGATGTTTTTCTTGACGACAAAACGCAGCAAATTATGATGATAACCGGTCCTAACATGGCGGGAAAATCAGCACTTCTCCGTCAGACGGCATTAATAATGCTTATGGCTCAGGCGGGCAGTTTTGTGCCGGCAAAAGCGGTTACGGCAGGTTATGTTGACAAAGTTTTTACAAGGGTTGGAGCCTCAGACAATATTTCGTCAGGAGAATCTACTTTCATGGTTGAGATGAACGAAGCCGCCGGAATACTTAACAACATGACTTCCAAAAGTTTAGTACTTTTTGACGAATTAGGACGCGGCACCTCTACTTACGACGGCATTTCGATTGCGCAAGCCATCGTAGAATATATTCATGAATATCCATTAGGACGTGCAAAAACATTGTTTGCTACTCATTATCACGAACTTAACGAAATGGCAAACAATTTTGAACGTATCAAAAACTATAACGTTTCGGTCAGCGAAACGGGCGGAAAAGTGATTTTTATGCGCAAACTTGTACCCGGGGGCAGCGAACATAGTTTTGGTATTCACGTTGCAAAATTAGCCGGTATGCCAAAAGCAGTTGTTGAACGGGCAAACCAAATTTTAAAAGAACTTGAAGGCTGCGGCGAAAAAACTCCCGCCGTAAAGGGCGCAAAAGAAACAAAAAAATCTAAAAACGAGGGAATCCAACTAAGTTTCTTTCAGTTAGACGACCCCGTTTTGACCCAAATCCGCGACGAAATAAAAAAAATTGACATCAATAATCTAACACCAGTTGAGGCTCTTAACAAACTAAACGAAATCAAAAAAATTATCGGTGTGAAATAATTTTCAAAAAATATTCATGCACTCTTAAATCGTCGTTCAGTTCGGGGTGAAAAGCCGTAACAAGTTGTCTACCTTGCTGAGCCGCAACAATATTGCCATCAACAACCGAAAGTATTTTTACGCCATCGCCGCATTTTTCGATGAAAGGCGCACGGATAAAAGTCATAGGAATTTTGCCGTCAATGCCGTCAAAATCACCTTCATAAAAAAAACTGCCGAGTTGACGGCCGTAAGCGTTGCGTTTTACGGTGATGCTCATCGTGCCTAAATGCTTGTCATCTAACATGATAAGCCCAGCACAAGTTCCAAAAACCGGCAGACCCTGTTCTATGTCTTTTTTCAGAGGCTCAAATATTGAAAGGTCTTTCAAAAGTTTCAGAATAGTGGTGCTTTCGCCGCCCGGAATTATTATGCCGTCTTTTTCTCTCTGATAATCAGCAAGATTGCGAATTAAAAAACTTTCAACGCCAAGTTTCAAGAGCGCTTGACGGTGTTCCTCAAACGCCCCTTGAAGTGCTAAAATTGCTATCCTCATTTTCCTCTTTCAGCCATTAAAAGTTGGATTTCCTGCTCGTTGATTCCGACCATTGCACCGCCCAAATCTTCTGAAAGTTCAGCCAAAATTTCGGGCTTGTCGTAATTGGTAACGGCTTTTACGATAGCCTGAGCGCGTTTTTCGGGGTTGCCGGACTTGAAAATTCCGCTGCCGACAAAAACGCCTTCCGCTCCGAGTTGCATCATCAAAGCAGCATCTGCCGGCGTAGCAACACCGCCCGCAGCAAAATTTACAACGGGAAGTTTGCCGTTTTCGTGAACAAAATTTACCAAATCAAAAGGTACTTGCAACTGTTTTGCAGCCTCGTAAAGTTCGTCTTCCGAAAGCGATTTTATGCGACGGATTTCGCTCTGCATTTTACGTAAGTGTCTGACCGCCTGAATAACATCGCCCGTGCCGGGTTCACCTTTGGTGCGAATCATCGTTGCGCCCTCGTTGATACGCCTCAATGCCTCGCCTAAATCCCTCGCTCCGCAAACAAACGGTACTTTGAATTTTCTCTTGTCAATATGGAAAATATCGTCGGCGGGAGTCAAAACCTCCGACTCGTCAATATAGTCAATTTCTATTGCTTCAAGTATCTGAGCCTCAACAAAATGTCCGATTCTGCATTTTGCCATAACGGGAATTGAAACCGCCTGCTGAATGCTTTTTATCATTTTCGGGTCGCTCATTCTGGCAACGCCGCCCGCCGCTCTGATGTCAGCCGGAATTTTTTCCAAAGCCATAACAGCACACGCGCCGGCTGCCTCTGCGATTTTTGCCTGTTCGGGCGTTGTAACGTCCATGATAACTCCGCCCTTCAACATTTGGGCAAGATTTCTGTTTAAAGTCTCTCTGTTTTCCATTTTCTATATGTTTTTATTATTACGAAATTCTGTGGGTGAAATACCTTTTTGCGTCTTGAAAAACTTGCAAAACGCGGCTTGCGTTGAAAAACCGAACTTGTAAGCCGCCTCCTGAACGGTCATGGAAGTTGAATGTAAAACTTCTTCGATTTCTTTCATCAAATAACTGTCTATCAACTGTTTCGGAGATTTTCCGACGGTTTTTTGTGTTATTTGCGAAAGGTAACGCGACGTGATGTTCAGTTTTTCGGCATAAAAACTTACGTCTCTTGCCTTGTCGTAAAACTTAACCACAAGCGACATCAAAGCGTTGTAAATCTCTACGTGTCTGAAACTTACCGGCTGGTTGTGAATATGTCTGATAACGTTTGCGCCGTCAAAAGCCACCGAATAAACTATCAAGTTGCGGATATATTCGTGCGCTTTTTTTGCGGCGTTTTCCAAGGTTTCGCCTTTCGCCAAAAAGGTTGCGAAAGCCGAGGAAAGCGTTCCCGCCACGCCGTGATAATTCCAGCCGCGAATATCGGGCGAGGTAAAAAACAGAGGTTCGCCGCCGCCGCTTGTTATAAACACGTCTGTTACAATGCCTTCCGCGCAATGTCCGCCTTGAAGCAAAACCGACTGCGCACCGCTTTCGAGGATTTTTTTTGCCGCCGAGAGCATGTCCTCAACCGACACTATCCGGCATTTCAAAAGCATTTCCGCCTCCTGAGATTTCAAAATCAGGACTTTTGCATTATGAAAAATATAGTTTTCAAAAGCGGCTATGACATTTTGTGAAACGAGTTTTTCGCCTCTTGAACTCAAAAATCCCGCATCAACGACGATATTCTGACAGCCGACGGTTTCTTTTGCGAGGGCTTTGACGGTTTCAATGTCTCTTACCAAACCGATTTTTACGGCTTTCGGACGGTTTTCCATAAACGCCGTCCTGACCTGAGCCGTCACCAAATCCGAAGGGATATTTTCTACGGAAATGATTTTTTCAGAGGTTTGGACGGTGATGGCGGTGATTGCCGTAACCGCGTATCCGCCAAGCGAATAAATGGTTTTTATGTCCGCCTGAATACCCGATCCGCCGGTAGAATCCGAACCCGTAACGCTTAATATGGTATAAAAATTTTTCACGCCGCAAAGATACTCACACTTTGCCTAAATCTCCAAAAAACACTTCCCAAAACAGAAAACTTAGAATACGTTTTAGCAATTTTAAGCATCGAGCCGCAATGCTTGCGGCTCGGCTCATATAAAAATTACTAGCCCCAAAACGGGCAAATTAGTTACTACTTATTGTGAAGGTGGCTTGTGCAGACTTGTAGTTTGTTGTTGCCGCACTTGTTATAGTAATTGTCTCAGATAAAATCTGCTTATTTGGATTGCTTTTGCTTACGGTAAAACTATTGCCACTTTGAGATATATTCAAATGATTATAATCATAAGTCAAAGTCAATGAACCTCCATGATGAGTTGCAGAAAAAGTAGCACTTGCATTTCCCATTATTTTCCCCCAGTTAGTATTATGATTACTACTTGGCGATAAAAGAACAAATCCATTTGCCTTTGCTATACTAACTGTAAATGATTGTTCTTCAATATCTTCATAATCATCACCGCCGACTAATTTGTAATAAACGGTGTATTCTCCGGCATTTGTTGCTGTCGGAATAGCAGTGCTGTATTCGCCGTCAGCACCGAGTTTGTATTGCCACACTCCGCCGTTAGTAGTACCTTCCGTTATCAATTCTTGCGCAGAACCGGCTACGTTACTTTGGTTACCGTTAAAAGTAAGTGTATTTGCGGTCGGTGCTGTGGTTGTGGCAGTGAGTTTTATTTTCGTCATCGCAACATTGGCATTGTAAAAATTACCGTTAGTAAAACTGTTTGACGCTGTTTTGGTGTAATTGAAAGTTCCGTCGTTAGCGGTAATTTCTATATTATCTGAGCCGGAAGGTACTGCAAGATAAAACTCATTGGTTGAAAAATTATAAGTGTTGTTACCGATTGTAACAGACGAACTTGTTACGGTTAATGCCTCTCCGCTGTTGTTATTCAACGTGAATTTTACGATTGCCTGTTGATTTTGAAAGTTAGCATTTTGGTCGGGAATAATTTGTCCGTTAGTAACGCTTGCAATACCAACCAATGCAGTTGCATAATCGCAATGCGCAGCGATATAATCCAAAGTACCGTCCTGACCTGTGTAATCAGGCGTATTAAATTTCAACAAAAGTTGGTCATTAACAGCCGGGGTATAATTTTCGCCCGTAAATTCTCCGCTCAATTCGGTGTTTACTCCGTCTGATTGTGCAGTCAATTCGCCGATTTTGTCCTCATCGTGATAAACGGTAACAACTTCGCCTTTTTTCCAAGTTGCGTTGAGAGTATTTCCGTCAAGGGCGAGTGCTTTACTGAGACCTGCATTTTCACCTTTTGAAGCGTTGATTGTGAGGGTGTAGGTTTTCGGCGTGTTAAATTCGTCGTTGTCATTGTTTTCTTTGTCAGAACAAGCCGCAAATGTCAAGCCGCAAAACAAGAATGCTGCGAGTGTACGAAACTGTTTTTTCATAATTTTACCTCCTTTTCAATTAAAAATTAAGTTCTTGCGCCTGTCCATAACCGTTGCGGTTTGCGCCAAAAGTGCTTGCACTTCCCGCCAAAAGTTTAGGCGTGTCTTCGAGGTTGATAACCTCAAAATCGGGCTTAATGTACTTTTTCTTAATTACTTTCTGCGCCGGAAGTATAACCGGCTGATTTTTAACTTTGTCTGTCATAATTTATGATGTTTAAAAAAAATTATTTACAAAAACAAAAATCAC
>JAEEXW010000113.1 GCA_016287995.1 Bacteroidales bacterium | reverse complement strand
TTAATCGAATAAAAATATGAGGGAAAAAATGTTTAAAATTGTCAAGATAGAAATTGACCCTTATCCGCTGATACTTGCACATATGGAAGATGTAACAGATGTGTCTCTCCGTTATATATGCAAGCAGTTTGGGGCTGATTTGATGTATACAGAATTTATTGCGAGCGAGGCTCTTGTTAGAAATATTGACAAAACCGTAAAAAAGATGCATTTGGAAGATTATGAGCGTCCTGTCGGCATTCAAATTTACGGACACGACCCTCTTCACATGGTTCAGGCAGCGTTGCTTGCAAAAGAGGCAAAACCCGATTTGATAGACATCAACTGCGGCTGTCCTGTCAAAAAGATTGCGACTCGTGGCGATGGTGCGGGGCTTTTGCAAAACGTGCCTTTGATGTTAGAAATCGTGGAAAAAATCGTAAAAGCCGTTCCTGATATTCCCGTAACGGTAAAGACTCGTCTTGGCTGGGACGAAGACAGCAAAATAATTGTTGAATTGGCAGAAAGGCTTCAAGATTGCGGTATCAAGGCTCTGACAATTCACGGCAGAACGCGTATGCAGTTGTACAAAGGCGAGGCTGATTGGTCGTTAATCGGCAAAGTAAAAAATAATCCCCGAATGACGATTCCGATTATCGGCAACGGTGATGTTGACTCTCCTGAAAAAGCAAAGCAAATGATTGATAATTACGGTGTTGACGCAATTATGATTGGACGTGCGGCTATTGGTTGTCCGTGGATTTTCAAGACCGTAAGAGAGTATCTTGAAACCGGCATTCTTCCGCAAGAACTTTCTGTGAAAGACCGGGTTGCACTTGCAAAACTTCAACTTACAAAATCTATGGAATGGAAAGGCGATAAGCGTGGAATTTTAGAAATGCGTCGTCATTATTCGCAGTATTTCAAGGCGTTACCTGATTTCAAAAATTACAGAATGAGACTTGTAACCGAGATGGATATTGACGAAATTTTTAAAGTTTTGGACGAAATAAACGAAAAATACGGATAGATTTTAGTATTTTTTAACAAATAATGTTTATAAAGCACATACGCGACAAAAAGTAATAAAAAAATATGCTTTTTGTCGTTTTTTTTTATATCTTTTTGCTTCTGAAATACAAAAAAGTCTTGAAAAATTTGGAGTATATATTTTGTTAATTTAACTTTGCACAAAGAATAATAATAATTACTTTTTATAATGTAATGTTTGCCTTTAAGATTTTTCAATTGATTATAAATCGATAGAAATTTATAATTAACTGAATTAAGAACATAAAAAAGTAGACATTATGAAAAAGTTATTATTGAACATTGCCTTTTTGTTTTTTGGCGTTTTAAATTCGAGTAGTGTTAGTGCACCTGTACCTATTATAGTACAGTTGCCGCCTTGAAATTATGATGGCTCTGAAAAAACGGAGGTATCTGAAATTTCAGAAGAGACTGCAAAGACGGATTTCCCGTTGGAGTCTGAAAAAAATGCCGCTTTGTATGAAAAGACGATTGCTTTTATCAAAAAGCACGAAGGTTTTGCCGGCGGAAAGCCCTATCGTTGTGTTGCCGGATATTTGACAATCGGTTACGGTCATGTTATAAAGCCGCACGAGGAGTTTGGTGAAAAGATTTCAAAACATCAAGCTGATTTGTTGCTGAGGAAGGATTTCAACAAGTGTGTCGCCTTGGCGGAAAAACATTCCGAAAATCTTTCTTACAACCGGCTTTTGGCTGTTGCGCATTTTATTTACGCGAAAGGCATCGGACGATATTTGCGCAGCGGGCTAAAAAAGAAAATTGACAACAACGAAGACCCTGAAACCGAATTTCTTAAATGGTGCAAATACCATACTCAGGACGGGAAAATCGTTAATAGTAAATATAGTTTGAAAATACGTAAATGGGAAATATCTATGTTTAAGGGCGTATTAAAATAAAAAGAGATTGCTTTTTCTTAGCAATCTCTTTTTATTTTTGGTGGTACCAACGGGAATCGAACCAGTGACACACGGATTTTCAGTCCGTTGCTCTACCGACTGAGCTATGGTACCATCAAAAAAAATGTTCAATTTTAACGGTGCAAAGGTAGTGCTTATTTTTGAATTAACAAAATTTTTTTGAACTTTTTTTTTAAAATTTTGCTTTTTTGTGCGCTAACTCTTTGGCTCTGAACATTTCATCGCGTTCTTTGTTGCGTTGTTTTTGTTCCAGATAGTTTTTTTCGTACAAAAGATAGTCTTTGTAGCGTTTGTCATCGCGGTCTTTCCAGTATGTTTTGCCGTAATGACTGAGACTTGCTATCTTTTCGTAGAGGACTGTACCGATTTCTTTGCGTTTTGTGGTATTGCGGGTGCGTTCGAGGCGTACTGCTTCGAGTGCTTTCACAACTTTTTTTGTTGCTGAAATTTGTACTTTTATATTCATTATATCTTGCTCCGTCAAATCGTATTTTAGAAGTCTTTCTTTGAATTTTTTGAAAACTGTCAGCACTTTTTCTCCGATTTCCACTAATTCCTTTGTTTTGATTCCGGTGAGTTTTTGACTCGGAAAATACTTTTTGGTTTCCTTTTTAGTTGGAACAATGATTGAAAATCTCAAAAAGAAGTTGCGTATCTGAGTTATCAGACGGCTTTCTTGTTCGTTTTTTTCCCTTGTCTGTGCTTTTACTTTTTCCGCAAAAAAACTATCTTCCGGATAACGTTTGTATTCGTCAAGCCGTTTGTAAAGTATGTCTATGTCTTTTTGCGTAATTCCGTATTTTTGAAAACATTGTAAATCTTCTTCTGCTAATTTGGCAACAATAGTGCCCCTTTCTATAATTTCTGCTGATGAATAATTGTATGTACTTGCTTTTTTCATTTCTGTTTTTTCAATCCGATTTTGACGTTGCAAAATTATAATTTTTTTTTATTTTTTAATATTATTTTGATGTTAAACTTATATTTTCAGTACGGCTAAAAATGCTTTTTGTGGCACTTCTACGTCGCCGATTTGCTTCATGCGCTTTTTACCTTTCTTTTGTTTGTCGAGAAGTTTGCGCTTACGTGAGATGTCGCCGCCGTAACATTTTGCAGTAACGTCCTTTCTAAAAGCCTTTATCGTGCTTCTTGCGATAATTTTTGTGCCGATAGCCGCCTGAATAGCAATGTCAAACTGATGACGTGGTATCAGTTCTTTCAACTTTTCACAAATATTTTTGCCGAAATCGTAAGCGTTGGACTCATGAATAAGACTTGACATCGCGTCCACGGGTTCGCCGTTTAGCAGAATATCGAGTTTTACGAGTTTTGACTCGCGGTAATCTATCGGGTGATAGTCAAACGAGGCGTAACCTTTTGAAATTGACTTCAATTTGTCATAAAAGTCAAAAACGATTTCCGCCAAAGGCATTTCAAAGTTTAACTCAATGCGGTCTGAGGTTAAATATTGTTCGCCTATTTTGATTCCGCGTTTTTCCATGCAGAGTTTTGTTATCGGTCCGTAAAATTCTGATTTAGTGATGATGTCGGCCTTTATATAAGGTTCTTCGATATGTCCGATAGCCTTCTGTTCGGGTAGACCTGCGGGGTTGTGAACCTCAATTTCCTCTCCTTTTGAGGTAAAAACTTTGTAACTAACGTTTGGCACTGTTGTGATAACGTCCATGTCAAACTCCCTCGAAAGTCTTTCTTGAACGATGTCCATGTGCAACATTCCGAGGAAACCGCACCTAAAACCAAATCCCAAAGCGATGGAACTTTCGGGCGCAAAAGTGAGCGAAGCATCGTTTAATTGCAGTTTTTCAAGACTTGTCCTTAATTCTTCGTACATGCTGGTTTCTATCGGGTAGACTCCCGCGTAAACCATCGGTTTTACTTCCGCGAAACCTTCAATTGCTTTTTCACACGGGTTTTCCACGTGCGTTATCGTGTCGCCGACTTTTACTTCGACGGCGTTTTTAATTCCAGAAATAATGTAGCCTACGTTTCCGGCGGAAATTTCATTCTTTGGCGAAAGATCCATTTCCAAAACTCCGACTTCATCGGCAACGTATTGTTTTTTTGTATTGACGAATTTTACTTGTTCGCCGGTTTTGATTATGCCGTTATAAACTCTGTAATAAGCGATTATACCGCGGAAAGGATTGAAAACCGAGTCGAAAATCAGGGCTTGAAGCGGTGCTTGCGGATCGCCTTTGGGAGCAGGGACTTTCTTGACAATAGCCTGCAAAATCTCCTCTACGCCGAGTCCCGTTCTGCCGGAAGCCTCGATGATGTCTTCTCTGTTGCCGCCGATAAGTTCGATGATTTGGTCTTTTACTTCTTCGGGTTTGGCGGCTGGCATATCCATTTTGTTTAAGACGGGTATGATTTCAAGGTCGTTTTCAATAGCCATATAGACGTTTGAAATCGTCTGAGCCTGAATGCCTTGTGTTGCGTCAATAACCAAAAGCGCACCTTCGCACGCCGCAATAGAGCGCGAGACTTCATAACTGAAATCCACGTGTCCGGGAGTGTCGATGAGGTTCAAGGTATACTCCTGGTTTTCAAAAGTATACTTCATCTGAATGGCGTGGGATTTTATCGTTATACCGCGTTCCCTCTCCAAATCCATGTCGTCGAGAACCTGATCTTGAAGATCCCTTTCGTCAATGGTTTTCGTAAACTGCAAAAGTCTGTCCGCAAGGGTGCTTTTGCCGTGGTCTATATGCGCTATTATGCAGAAGTTTCTGATGTTGTTCATACCCAAAATAAATTATTCTACTGTTACCGATTTTGCCAGGTTTCTCGGCTGGTCAACGTTACAACCCCTCTTAACGGCGATGTAATAACTCAAAAGTTGCAGCGGAACCACGGTTATCAACGCGCCGATTGCAGTTGTGAAGTTCGGGACTTCGATGATGTAATCCGCCATTTTGGCGATTTCAGTGTCGCCTTCCCTTACAATTGCGATAACAATGCCGTGTCTTGCCTTTACTTCCTGAACGTTGTTGACGATTTTGTCGTAACCGCGTTTGTTTGCGCCGATAACTACAACGGGCATTTTTTCGTCTATCAAGGCGATAGGTCCGTGTTTCATTTCGGCAGCCGGATAACCGATTGCGTGAATGTAACTTATCTCTTTGAGTTTGAGTGCGCCTTCGAGTGCGATAGGGTAGTAGCAGCCTCTGCCCAAATAGATAAAGTTAGGCGAGTTTTTATAAATGTCCGCTATTTTTTCAACAACTGAGGTGTCTTTGAGCATTTGTTCGATTTGCTTGGGAACGCTCAAAAGTTCGTTTATCAGTTCTGAATATTTTTCGGGTTTGATGTTGTATTTTGCCTTTCCGACAAAAAGAGCCATCATCGCCAAAACCATAACCTGTGCCGTAAACGCTTTTGTGCTTGCAACACCGATTTCAGGGCCTGCGTGTGTGTAAACACCAGCATCGGTTTCTCGGCTGATGCTTGAACCTACTACGTTGCAGATTCCGAGTACGGTTGCGCCTTTTTCCTTTGCGAGTTTGATTGCCGCAAGCGTGTCCGCCGTTTCGCCCGACTGCGAAATAGCGATTACAACGTCGTCAGAATTGATAACGGGGTCTCTGTAACGGAACTCCGAGGCGTATTCCACCTCAACGGGGATTCTTGAATATTCTTCAAAAAGGTATTCACCGAAAAGTCCCGCGTGCCATGACGTGCCACAGCCCACGATGATGATTCTGCGGGCGTTCATGATTTTTGTCATCACGGGCATAAGTCCGCCCAAAACGATTGAATTTCTCGAATAATCCACCCTTCCGCGTATCGTGTCAGAAATTGACTTCGGTTGCTCGAAAATTTCTTTCAGCATAAAATGGTCAAAACCGCCTTTTTCTATTTCGTCAAAATCGAAGTCTACCGTTTGAATGTTCGGTTCGATAGTATCGTTTTTGATGGTTTTGATGTCAACTTTGCCTTTTGTCAAAATCGCCATATTATCGTTGTCAAGATAAATGACATTGTTAGTGTATTCTATAAAAGGTGTTGCGTCAGAGCCGATAAAAAATTCGTTGTCGCCTACACCGATTACAAGCGGGCTTGACTTTCTTGCTACAATAAGTTTGTCGGTTTCATCGGTGCAGATAACACCGATTCCGTATGCGCCCTGAACCTTGTTCAAAGCAAACCTTACTGCCTCGGCAGCCGAAGTCTTGCCGAAAAGGTAAATGTATTCAATCAAGTTTGCGAGTACCTCTGTGTCGGTTTCCGACTTGAAAGTGTAACCGCGTTTGATGAGTTTTTGTTTCAAAACGGCGTAGTTTTCGATGATTCCGTTGTGAACGATTATAAATTTGCCGTTCATGGAAGTATGCGGGTGTGCGTTCACGTCGTTAGGCTCGCCGTGAGTAGCCCAACGTGTGTGTCCGATACCGATAGTGCCTTCTTTTGTTTGAGCCCCGATAAAATTTTCCAAGTCGGAAATTTTACCTTTTACTTTATAAACTACGGGTTTGCCGTTATTTACGATAGCGATTCCAGACGAATCGTATCCTCTGTATTCCAATCTTTTAAGACCTCCAATGAGAATGGGATAAACGTCCCTATCTCCGATATAGCCTACAATTCCACACATAGTTTTGCTTTGATTTAAAAAAATTAATAACTGTGATATTTATATTTATTTTTATCTTTCGTATTTAAGATATTCCACTACCAAACGCATTGGGTTTTCTTTGTTGACGGGTGTGTTGATAACACTGCGTGTAAAATCCGAAACCCTATTTGACGGATATAAATATATTTTGTACGTCGGCTCTTTACCCGCTGCATATAGGTTAAGAAGATTTTGTATTCTACCCGTCATGTTAATGCTGTAATTGTGTTCGTTAGTTATGCCGAAACCGTGGTAACTTTTGTTCCCGTAACGGTCAATGTCGTAAAACTCGTTGAAATACAAATCCGTATTATTAGAGGTTTTACCGGTACAATATATACGTGGTATTGCTTGAAATTCTTTTTCATGACTTATTGATGTATCAGCCAAAGGCACTATCAGTTGTGCCCTTATGAGTGAAAAATAACTACCGTCAGTGGGTTGCAAGGCTTTTACGTTAGGAAACTGCACCCTTATTTTTGTCCCGGTAAGTCCTTGAAGATAAACCTGTTCTGCCTGATTGACAGTGTCAATATTTTCTAATTCAGTACCCGTATAATCGTGTTTTGCAAAATTGATGTTGATGTCGGTTGCCGAGAGTGAATAAAGCACGTAACTTGATGTCGTCTCGCCTTCCGTGTGATAATAGACGTTGTAATTAAAGTCTGAGGTGCGGCTGTTGTAATAAAACCTTATTACCGAGTTAGAATTGTTGTCGTCTGCCTTGAAATAAAGTCCGCATATTTTTTCGTCAAAAGTTGTATCAGCGGTTGCTTTTATGATTTTGTCGCCGTAAGACTTGTCAAGTTTTATTGATAGTCTGTTTTTTATTTCTGCCGGCGAAAATTCCGCTTCTCCAATAGGTGTTTTGTCGTAGTATTCCTCGAAGTCGGTATTTTGATAGAATCTGTCTTTTTGTTCCATAACTTTTACGACAGGGAAAACTTGCAATTTGAATTTTGAAATACTGTCGCCGTAAAATCTTTGTTGCGTTGTATCAAGACCGATGCTAAGGATTACTGAATCAGCCATTGCACCCTCTTTATACTTGCCGTATGAGGTGTTTGAAAATTTTATCGCAAACGAAGTTTCTGTTTTTCCAAAGACAGGGTCTAAAATAATTCCTGCTGTCATATAATTTTTATAAGCAGCGTATAAAGTGTCATCGTATTCTGTAAAAGCCTCTACTTCAATTGTATCCGTAATTGTTACAGCGGCATAATCGGCCTGAGGAATAATGCCGTGTCCCATTTCGTCTTGATTTTCACAAGAAAAAAACGCCGTTAACAATATTGCGAAAAAAATTACGGCAATATATTTAGTTCTCATTATTAATTTTAAATGGTAGTTTTCTTTTTAGTCTTTTTTTCAGCGGGTTTTGCCGACCCTT
>JAEEXW010000112.1 GCA_016287995.1 Bacteroidales bacterium | reverse complement strand
CTGTTTCAGTGCGGTTTTTACAAGAAATATATTGTGCATAGGCTATCGCCATAGATAGTTTTCCTGAGCCCGGAGGTCCTAAAAACAACTGCCCGTGGCTTATGCGGTTTTCTTTTACAGAATGTATCAGAAACCGCTTTACGCCGTCGTTGCCCTGAATGTCTTGAAATTGCATACCTTATTAATAATGGAATGAACTGCCCGTTAAAAACTCCCTCAAAATTGATGTCGGAGGAATCTCGTTGTCAGGAAACTCCTTAAAATATGATAAAAATTTTATAAGACGCTGAGCCTCTGCATATTCAGGCACAGTTTCGGTAACGTTTTGCAAAATCGGCTCGGCATATACTTTTATAACGCCCAACTCGTAAGGCAAAGCCGAATTAAACATCACGTCAGCCTCTTCTTGAAAAGGGAAAATATTTTTGTTTTCGCCTCTTCTGACGCTCGGCCAGCGGCGGATTGTCTCCTCGGCAGAGTAATGACGGTAACGGAAATCCCTGATAATACGTCTTAAAAGTCTGTTGTCGGTGGTCGGAATTCTGTTGTGCGAGTCGATTCCGATTGGCGTCAGAGCCGAAACGTAGATTTTGAATTTATTTTCCGGGGGAATCATGCCGCTCATTTTCGGGTTAAGACCGTGAATGCCTTCTACGACAAAGACTGTTTTTTCGTCGGCTGACATAAACTCGCCTTTGTATTCACGCTTTCCGGTATGGAAATTATAAACGGGCATTTCAACTTTTTTGCCCGCCATCATATCCAAAATATCGCGGTTAAATTGTTCGTAGTCAACGGCTTCGAGGGCTTCAAAATCGTATTCGCCTTTTCGTCGCGGGGAGTGTTTTCGCGGTTTACAAAATAATTGTCCAAAGAGATTTGGACGGGTTTCAAGCCCGCAACCCTCAGTTGAACGCAAAGGCGTTTTGAAGTCGTGGTTTTTCCCGAAGACGACGGACCTGCGATTAAAACAAGTTTTACATTGCCGCGCTGTTTGATTAAATCGGCGATTTGAGCAATTTTTTTCTCGTGCAACGCCTCGGCAATTTTTATGATGTCGCCGCCGCAACCGTTTTTAGCGGCTTTGTTAAGACTGTCAACGGTGGAAATACCAAGAAGTTTGCCCCAAGATTTGTACTCGCGAAAAACTTCAAAAAGTTTTTTCTGCTTTTCAAGTGGCGAAATAGTCATCGTCTTAAAATCTGTCGGAAACCTCAACAACAAACCGTCATAATATAGTATTAAGTCAAAGACTGTCAAAAACTTAGTATTAGGCACAAGATATGAGGTGTAATAATCCTGAAAACCGTCAACTGAATAAACAGACGAGAAAAAACGGCCTCTGTTTTCAAACATTTCCACCCTCTCGGTCATGCCTTGCTTTTTAAAAATTTCCGCTGCCTCGGTAGAGAGAATTTCTTTTCTTTCAATCGGAAGTTTCACGTTGACAAGTTGTTGCATACGGCTTTTCACCTTTTGAACAAGTTCTTCGGTCGGTTTAAAGTCCTTATTGTCAAAAGTGGAAAGTTCGCAATAAAAACCCTTGCTGATACTATGGTCGATAGTAATTTTCAAAGTTTTATCCACATCGTGCAAGGCTTTAACAAGCAAAAAGCACAAAGAACGCTGGTACATTTTCTGACCTTCAAGACTTTCCATATCAAAAAACTTAATCACTTTCGGCTTAAAAAGCGAGTAGTTAAGTTCTTTGACCTTGTTGTTGACAAAAGCGCCCAACAAAGGTTTATCAAGAGTAATATTCTGATCCTCTGCTATTTCTTCAAGCGTTGTACCGAGCGGATATTGTTTTGTAACATCGGTGTTAACGCAATATATATCCAAAGTTTTTTTCTCCATATTCTTCAATTTTTTTCAAAAGATAAAAATAAACCGTTTTCGCGTAGAAAAAAAGTTAATTTTTTTTAATTCCGTCTCACCCCTACCTGAATTCTTTCGTCGCTAAAAATCTCCCTTGCAAACGCACGAATGTCAAGGTCAACTTTCTCAGCCGTAAAATCGGGAACATTATAAGAATGTATCAACTTGTGATAATATTCCCTCGGATTTTTTTGAGGCAGCATAAACGGTTTTCCCGCCTTGCCGTCAGCACCAAAATGTGCAATATAAAGCAGATTGTTTGTATTGTTGTAACGGCGACTGTTAAAGACAAACCACCGAGAATTTCGCGACCAATTATGAAACGATTCCGCACGCTTAGAGTTTACCTCGTCCAAAGGACGGCTCTCCCCTGTCGCAAGGTTCATAATATAAAGGTCTGCTTCGGGGTGATGAATCGGAAAAACAGAATAATCCGCCATAGAATACATTAAATATTTTCCGTCGTAACTCGGACGCGGATGCGTTATACTTTTGCCCATTTTGGAAGCGTGAATAATTGTGTCCGCATAATCGCCGATACGCCCCGTTGACTCGTCAAAACTGATAGCACAAAGGTCGTAACGCATTTTAGTAATTTCGCCGCTATCCATGTAAGGTTTTGAGGTACAATAATATATTGTCTTGCCGTCAGCAGAAAAAACAGGATAAGATTCAAAATCTTTGGTTTTTAAAAGCGGCGAAAGAATGATTTCGTCTTTTTCCATATCCAAAACCAAAGCATCGGAGGCCCGGTCAAAAACCTCAATATACCTCGTCGTATCTTCCCAAAAGCATTGATTTATAAGGTTAAGCGAATACGCGCAATAACGCCCCGACGGATGCCAATACGCATACATACAATTAGCGATTGTGGAATCGGTTTTGGTCTGCAAAAGTTTTCTTTTTCCGTTGGTTTGAACTAACGTTGCAGCATGTTGACCTCTAATATGAAGTTGAAACCGCGACGGGTCGCAACGGTTAGCCACATGACAATTCATACACTCGCCTTGAAGCGCGGTATGGTCAACGATTGCAAACTCGTCAAAAGTATGAATGTCCCTTTGAAAAATTCCTATATTGCTGAAAGTTTCGTAACCGGGTGCAATTCTACGGTATGTTAAGCCGTATTCTGAAAGAGAATCCGTGCTTATAAAAATTTCAAAAGGCTTGTAACCAAACCATTTACCGTCTTTTTTAGCGGTAACGGAAACGGAGATTTTTCCGCCGGCGTTTTTTTGTGTCAACTCGTGCCAAAGGTCAATGTCAAAATCCGCCCACTCACCTTTGGTCAGAATTTCGCCGGAGATACTGCCCTTAGCGTCAACACAGACGTATTCCGCGCTGTCAACGTTGAAATTAAGCGGGGCAATATTAACGGGAATCGTTACGCCTTTATAATCAGGAAATATTGACGGCAAAACGTCAGTATTTACCACGTTTTCAGGGTTTTGCCCGCATGAAACAATCAATACAAAAAATATGAATAAAAGTTTTTTCATTGTTTTATTTACATGTTTAATTTTTCTCGTTACTCCCCTACCATATAACGCCAATATGTTTTGCCCAAACTACCTTGTTTCAACAGCGGGTTTTTACGGTTTATCATATACAACCTGTCAAACTCAGTCAAAGCGTTTTTTACTTCCGGAGAAATAAAATCTGGCAAATTTTCAAGTGTGCCTTTTTGTTGAAGATAAATCCACGCCAAAGCCTCTTGATACGATTTCGGAATACGCTGATTGCTTTGAGTCTGCGACATAGCGTCCACAAATTGTCGCATTTTACCTTCCAAAAGGTCGCACGCCAACGAATATTGTAACGCCATTTTATTTTCAGGACAATGTTTGTAAAGATTCATCAACATCATATCCATATCGCTGACCGAAAAAAGTTCGTTTTCGGGCAGACGGTAACGCAAAATCGTCGCCCAACGCTTGTTTTGAGTGATAGTTTCGGGTCTTTGACAGCAAGCCTCAGCCTTTTTCGCCCAAGGCGCATAAAAAACTGTCTTTTTCAAAATGTCGATATATTTTTGCGCTAACTCGTAATTACCGTTCAACATATAAACCTCTGCAATTCTCCGGGTAAACCTTCCGCTCATGTTGCAGTTGACAATAGCCGCCTGACTATCATAATTATAACGCAAAACAGAGTTTATAAGTCCGAGATAATAGCACGCCTCGGCAGTGATTCCACACGAAACCATATTGCGTTCAAACCGAGAAATCAAACCCTCCTGACCGCACTGAGGAAACTCAAACATTCTCTCTCCGAGTTGTCCTGTCATCGCTAAGGCGAGGTTAAGACCTGTACACCCCATAGCGTTTGTCGGGGGATTTTTTTCGCAAAATTTTATAACATCGTCCCACTCCTGAAACCGCACAAGATAATCAATTTTCAAAAGCGAATACGTAATTTTGTCGTACGTTTTTGTCATCATCAGCGGCAAGATAAGCGAGATAACAGCAGCCTCAACAATAGTCACAACTTTGCCCACTTTTTTTATCAAAGATATTAACGGCGGAGTAATCACAACGCTCAATGTTATAATATGTTGCATAAAAGGAATTGTTAAGCGATCCCTATAAAAATTTACGCCGCAAACAATATCAATAAAAGGATATTGTTTCATAACGGTGTATCCGACAGCGAAAATTACCGACACAATTTCAAACACATATAATATAGGTAAGAAAGTGTATCCGTATTTTTTTATGTCAACGGCAATCGTAAGCGCAAGATACACAAACGCACCGTAACCAATCAACCAATAGGCTATCGGGATAAAAACAAACTGCAAATAAACACGCTTTTTATCAGAAATTTTGTCATAAAGTAGCGTAAAACTAAGAGATAAAGCCAACGCCATAGGAAACGACATCATAACATTTTGGTCGCCGCAATACAAAGTCAAAAGCACTACCGGCAAGAGCGAAAGCATAAAATGCGACTTGTCAGCAGCGAAAATTTTGGCGAGGTTCCAAATCAAAAAGCCAATCAAGACCATTAAACCCGACCACAACGCCGCACCCAATAGCGGGAAGAAATAAAACTGTACTAAAAATTCGCTCAAATATCCCGCCAAACCCGACGCAACTTTCAATTTTTCAGCAAGATATTCTCCGCCAAAAAGAAAAAGTTGGTATTGTTCGTGATAATTGAACCATTCAGGGTAAAAAAACCCATAACACACAAAAACGATAACGGCAAAAACCGCCGGTAAAAACTTCATAACCTTATTCATCTGCAAAAATAGAGTGCAAAGATAATGTTTAAATCTTTTTTTTAAAAAAAATCTTCAAAAAAAATTTTACCAAGCCAAAAAATATTGTTATCTTTGCGCCCGAATTATTAAAGGAAATATTATAAATAGTTAAAAATTATGTATTTAGACGCTGAAAAGAAACAAGAGATTTTCACTACTTACGGAAAGTCTAATAAAGACACCGGCTCGGTTGAAAGCCAAGTTGCCTTATTTTCCTACCGTATTCAGCACTTGACCGAACACTTGAAAAACAACATTCATGATTTCGGTACAAAAAGAGCATTAACGAAATTGGTAGGTAAAAGACGTTCACTCCTTGATTACCTCAAAGGAAAGGACATCGAAAGATATAGAGCATTGATTAAGGCTTTGAACCTTAGAAAGTAATCTTAAAAAGTCTGAAAGGCTGTTTTACGCAGCCTTTCTTTTTTCTAAAATTTTTTTCCATAATGAACATAATAACCAAAGAAATAGACCTTGGCGATGGCCGCAAAATCACTATCGAGACAGGAAAAGTAGCAAAACAAGCAGACGGCTCGGTAATTTTACGTCAAGGTAACACGGTACTTCTTGCAACCGTTTGTTCAGCAAAAGAATCAAACCCCGAAGCGGATTTCATGCCGCTGACTGTTGAATATCAAGAAAAATATTATGCAAACGGAAGATTTCCGGGCGGTTTCTTAAAACGTGAAGGCAAAGCCTCTGATTATGAAATTCTTACAGCCCGTCTTATCGACCGCGCTTTGCGTCCCTTATTTCCGAAAGATTATCACTCTGAAACTTTTGTAAACGTATATCTTCTTTCAGCAGACAAAGAGACAATGCCCGATGCATACGCCGGACTTGCCGCTTCTTGTGCTTTAAGCGTTTCTGACGTGCCGATTCAAGAACCGATTGCAGAGGTTAGAGTTGCAAGAGTTGACGGAAAAATCGTTATCAACCCGACTTTTGAACAAACTGCAAAGGCTGACATCGAAATGGTTGTCGGCGCAACTTTCGATAATATCCTTATGGTTGAAGGCGAAATGAACGAGGTTTCAGAAGCCGAAATGTTGGAGGCTATAAAAGCCGCTCACGAGGCTATCAAACCTATGTGTCAGATTCAGAAAGAGATGGCTCAGGACAAAGGCGTTGTAAAACGTGAATACGAACCCGAAATTTCTGATCCTGAACTTCAACAAAAAATCAAAACAGAACTTTATCAGAAAATTTACGATACTGCAAAACTCGGACTTGGTAAACAAGAAAGAGCAGAGGCTTTTGACAAAATCGAACAAGATTTTATCGAATCCTTGGGCTTAACCGAAGAAGAATTGGAAGAAAAACAACTTCTTATCGACCGTTATTTCCATGACGAACTCCGCACTGCTGTCCGCCGCTTAATTCTTGACGAAGGCAAACGTTTGGATTCTCGTAAAACTGATGAAATTCGTCCGATTTGGTGCGAGGCTGACGTTTTACCGTCTGTTCACGGTTCGGCAATCTTTACCCGTGGTGAAACTCAATCACTTGCAACTTGTACTCTTGGAACAAAACTCGATGAGCAAATCATTGACAATGTTTTGGAAACAGGCCGCAACAACTTCCTTCTTCACTACAACTTCCCCGCGTTTGCAACGGGCGAGGCAAAAGCCGCAAGAGGCGTTTCAAGACGTGAGGTAGGACACGGCAACTTGGCTCACAGAGCATTGAAAAAAGTTCTTCCTTCAATCGAAGAGAATCCTTATACAATCCGCGTTGTATCTGACATTTTAGAGTCTAACGGTTCGTCTTCAATGGCGAGCGTTTGCGGCGGCTGTTTAGCGTTGATGGACGCAGGCGTTAAAATCAAACGTCCCGTTTCTGGTATCGCAATGGGCTTGATAACCGACACAGAATCAGATAAATACGCTGTTCTTTCAGATATTCTCGGCGATGAAGACCACTTAGGCGATATGGACTTTAAAGTAGCCGGCACTCCCGAAGGTATCACGGCTTGTCAGATGGATATTAAAGTTGACGGTTTAAGTTACGAAATTCTTGCAAAAGCACTTCAACAGGCAAAAGAAGGTCGCGCACACATTTTGAATATTATGTTGCAGACCATCGACAAACCGAGAGAAGATTACAAACCGTTTGTTCCGAGAATGGAGAAATTCACGATTGCGAAAGATTACATCGGCGCAGTTATCGGACCCGGCGGCAAGATTATTCAAGAAATTCAAGCGCAGACCAATTCAGTTATTACCATTGACGAGGTTGACGGCGTAGGAATCGTTTCTATTTCGGCTGTTAACAAGGAAGATATGGACGCAGCAGTTGCAAAAGTAAAAGCAATAGTTGCAGAGCCTGAAATCGGCGAAGTTTACAAAGGCGTTGTAAAATCGGTTGTAGAGTTTGGCGCATTTGTTGAAATTCTCCCCGGTAAAGAAGGACTTCTTCACGTTTCAGAAATCGACTGGAAACGTATTGAAAACGTCAGCGAAGTTTTGAAAGAAGGCGATGAAATCGACGTTAAACTTCTTGACATCGACAAAAAGACCGGCAAATTGAAACTTTCTCACAAAGTTTTGATTCCCAAACCCGAAGGCTACGTTGAAAGACCCGCACGTCCGCAAGGCGAAAGACCTTTTGGTCCGCGTCCTAACAACGGCGGTTTTGGCAGAGGTCCAAGAAACGACAGAGGTCAAGGCGGCAACAACAATGTTAATTTCCGTCCGAAAAGAGAATTTTAATAAAATTTTATTCGTATAATAACTACCAACGGATTGTTTTTAAAAAAAACAATCCGTTTTTTTTGTATTTTTTTATGGAATTTTGAAACCTTTTTATCTTATTAACGTATAACAAAATAAATTAACAAACCTACTAAATACACAAACTTATGGTAGCAACGATTTTAAGCTTTGCAGTTTTA
>JAEEXW010000111.1 GCA_016287995.1 Bacteroidales bacterium | reverse complement strand
ATTTTACAGTGCCGTGATGTTCGTCCACAACTTTTTTTACATAACTCAGACCTATACCGAAACCTTTGACATTGTGAATGTTACCCGTATGAACACGGAAAAACTGGTCAAAAATCTTTTTCTGGTCCTCGTGGCTGATGCCGATTCCGTTGTCCGAAACGGCTATTTCAACGCCTTTTTTTACGTTTGAAGTCTCTATTTTCAACTTCGGCACATCAACGGTGTATTTCAGTGCGTTGTCGATAAGGCTGCTGATAAGGTTGCCGATATGCACCTCGTCGCCCTCTATCAAATCGTCTTTTGCATTGTACACGCATTGAAGTTCTCCGCCTTTGTCCTTCAATTTCAAATCAAAGGATTTTACAACCTTCCCAATCAGTTCATTAAGGTATATCTCCTTGATTTTCATAACATTGCGGCTCTTGTCAATGGTTGCCATCTGGAGAACCCTCTCCACCTGAAAGCCGAGTTTTTTACATTCCTGCTCAATAACAGAGGTTATCTGTGAAAAACTTTTTTCGTCCATCGCAATAGCGGGGTCTTTTAACATCTGACTTGCAAGCGAAATCGACGAAATAGGCGTTTTTAGTTCGTGCGTCATATTGTTGACAAAATCGTTGCGCATTTCGGAAAGTTTTTTCTGACGGAATATTATAATAAGTGTCCCGACAAAAATACTTAATATTATAAGCACAAACGCAAGCGAGACAATAAGGTTCTTTTTTATGGAATCAAACGTAAATTTTCTCTCAGCCGGAAAATAAACCGTCAGAATACTCTCCGGCGAAATCACGTCGTCGTCGGGGAAAAGCCTTATCTCATAACGAGTTACCTCATCGTCCTTATCATCATAATTTTCGGAACGGCAAAATACAGTCTTATCTTCTTTCATAACAGCAAAACAAAAATCCATGTCGATACCGTTATATTTGAGATTTTGAGAAAGTACTTTACTCAATATTCCTACATCAACCCTTTCTTCTATGTTAACACGCTTTCTAATCAAGTTGTTGACAATGTTTTCAACAAAAACAGTTTTGTTGTGCTGAATATTTTTAATGAGTTGGTCTTGAATTTTACCTTTGTCTGCGGTCGTACAATCAAAAGTAAAAGGCTTGCCGGAGCCGTTGCCGGTTACGGGATAATAAAGCGAATCGCTACCTTTGGAAAGTATAGCACCTTTTGAGGTGTCTTTTTGCACCGAATCCACAATCACGAAACCGTTGTTTTTCAATACAATATGGTGCGAAACCGACGAGGCGGTGTCGAAACTCACGGCTACAACGTCATTTGAAACCTGATTAACCACCTCTCTGCGCTCTAATTCGCTTACAACACCCGCCAAAGACTGCATCACCTGCTTTGAAAACTGCTGCTGCCTGAGCGAAAACAACGTCTTGATGTCTGACGATTGTATATTAACAAGCCAACAAATCGCCAAAAACATCACTCCTGCCAATGTCCAAATAGTTTTTCTGCTCATCTGATACTTTTTGATAATGCAAAGATAAGCATTTTATTAAAAAAAATAAAAAAAACTTCAAAAGTTTTTTCCGTTAAAAAAATAAATTATAACTTTACCCTTTGTTTAGACAATATAAAAGCGAAAAAAGAAAAATGGCAACTACCGATTCACTGAAAAAAAACAAAAACCGCGATGCCATTATAGAAACGGCAAGGCAGGTTTTTAAGAAATACGGTTATGACAAGACCCTTATGGAGCATATTGCCAAGGCCGCCGGCAAAGGTAAAAGTTCCATTTATTACTATTTTAAGAGCAAAGAGCAGATTTTTCAGTCGGTGGTACTAAAAGAAGCCGTCGCATTTAGACACACCATTATAGACGCTTTGAGAAAAACCCCGAACCCGGTGGACAAAATCAAAGTGTACGTCTTAACACGAATGAACATTATAAAAATCTACACCAATTTTCATTCTGCGCTAAAAAACGAAAAACTCCGGCACATAAGTTTTGTACGCCGTCTTAACGCATTGTACGACAAGGAAGAAATAAGACTGTTTAAAGACATACTTGAAGAAGGCGCAAACAAAAATTATTTCTTCGTCAAGAATCTTGACCTCGCGGCAATGGCTCTTATCATGGCTGTAAAAGGCATCGAAGACTATGTTTTCAGAACCGACAATGCGGAGGAGTTTACCGCAAACATCGACCAGTTGCTTTACTTAATACTTCACGGCGTTATTATAAAGGAATAAAAAAATTATGGGATACTCTATTCTTTGGATTGACGACGAAATCGATTTCTTAAAAGTCCAAATCCTTTTTCTTAAAAGCAAAGGATACAGCGTTGACACCGCCACAAACGGCACCGACGCATTGGAGAAAATACGCACCACGGTTTACGACATAATTTTTCTTGACGAAAACATGCCGGGAATCAGCGGCATAGACACTCTGAAAGAAATCCGGGAAATCAATCAGGACATTCCCGTTGTAATGGTAACAAAAAACGAGGGCGAAGAAATCATGGACGAGGCTGTCGGCAACAAAATTTCCGACTTCCTTATAAAACCTGTCAACCCCAACCAGATAATTCTGTCGATAAAAAAGAACGTTGACAACAAAAGACTTGTCAGCATAAAAACGACGGAAGATTACAAAACGGAATTTCAAAGGCTCGGTGCGGAGATTTTCCAAGTCTCTAACATTGAAGAATGGAAGATTTTGTACAAAAAATTAACAACTTGGGAACTAAAACTTCAAGACCTCAACCGTCAAGACAATGCACTTTTTGAAATTTTTAATTTTCAAAAAGAAGAGGCCAACAAAGAATTTTGCAAATACGTAGAAAAAAATTACATCAGGTGGATTGACGGCAAACGCGAAGACCGCCCTTTAATGCAGCACGACGTTTTCAAAGAGGTGATTCTCCCGATGTTGGACAACAATCAAAAAGTGTTTTGGATAGTAGTTGATAATCTCAGGTTCGACCAGTGGAAAGTGCTTCAACCGCTTATCACAGAATATTTTACAATGGAAAAGGAGGAAATGATTTTCTCCATTCTGCCGACAGCCACTCAATACGCAAGAAATTCTATGTTTTCGGGCCTGACGCCGCTCCAAATAGCGAGGATATATCCCGCACTTTGGACCGACGAAGACGAACTCCACTCAAAAAACAACAACGAAGAGCAACTCATCAAAACGATGTTGCAACGTTTTCGTCAAGACTTTAAGTTTTATTACGCAAAAACTTTCAACAATAAGGAAGGCAACAAGATAAACGATAATTTCAATACAATCAACTCCAACAAACTCAACATCGTTGTTTACAACTTTGTTGACATGATGTCGCATGCAAGAACCGAACTCCCGATGATGAGAGAACTTGCCGACGATATTGCAGGTTATAGGGCGTTAACGAGAACTTGGTTCGAACATTCGTCGCTTTTTACACTTTTGAAAATGATTTCAGACACGGATTACAAAGTGGTTTTTACAACAGACCACGGCACGACAAAAGTCTCAAATCCCATAAAAATCACCGGCGAAAAACAACTGACCTCCAACCTCAGATACAAATCAGGACAGGATTTGCAACTAAATCCCAAGGAAGTTTTCTTTGTCAACGATCCCGAAAAAGCACACCTTCCGCCGGCAAAAATCAACTCGAAATATGTTTTCGCCAAAAACCGCGACTTTTTCGTTTACCCTAACAATTACAACCAATACGTCAAATATTACAAAGAAACTTTTCAGCACGGCGGTATTAGTATGGAAGAGATCGTTATCCCGCTGATAACACTTAACCCCAAAAAACTGAAATGAAAAAAGAATTCATAATCAACAGCCTTGACGAAGCCCCAAAAACGGCTCGCGAATTTCTCTCCTACATCGAGAAAAAAGAAAAAGGCAAAAAATGTATCGTCTTTGACGCTCCAATGGGCGCGGGCAAAACCACGTTTATCAAGGAGTTGTGCAAGGCACTTGAAGTAACGGACGAAGTAACCTCGCCGACATTTTCCATTGTAAACGAATACATGAGAAAAAACGGCGAAAAGATTTATCATTTTGACCTTTACCGCATAAAAGACTTGGACGAGGCAATGTCGGCGGGCACGGAAGAATACATCTACGGCGACGATTACTGTTTTATCGAGTGGCCTGAGGTGATTTATCCCGTCTTGGGCGACAACGTAATAGAAGTACAAATCCGCGTAACGGACGACGGCAAAAGGGTTGTATCACTATAATTTTTATTAAAAAACATGACGGCAAAATGTTCACTGATTCCGAGAGAAAAAGCAAAGGAAAGTCTCAGCGGCAAAAAGCAACTTTGCATTTCGGTGTTAAAGGAAGACCCGGAGAAAGAAACAAGGGTTGCCTTAACGCCAATGGGCGTTTCAAACCTCTCGGAAAGCGGTCATAAAATTTTTGTGGAACAAGGCGCAGGCTCTGCCGCAAACTATTCCGACATGGAATACGTAAAAAGCGGCGCAACCGTTACGGCTGACAAAGAAAAGATTTTTTCGTCCGACATTATATTAAAGGTGTCGCCTTTTACAACGGAAGAAACCTTATTCGTAAAAAAAGAGCAAACTCTGATTTCGCACCTTTCGGTAGCAAGAGCCGAGAAGCAGGCAATAGAAAACATTTTGAAAAAGAAAGCCGTTGCTTTGGCGTTAGAATACATAAGAACAGAAAAAGATTTTTATCCCGTGAATTTTATCAACAGCGAAATCGCGGGTAGGACCTCAGTGTTTACGGGTGCAGAATATCTGAGCAGACAGTCGGGCGGCAAAGGTGTTCTTTTAGGCGGCATAACAGGAATATCTCCCGCCTCGGTGGTAATAATCGGAACAGGAACAGCAGCTTTGTACGCGGCTAAAACGGCGTTGAGCGTCGGCGCGGAAGTGAAAATCTTTGACGCCTCGCTTTCGCAACTTTCGCTTTTTACGCAAAAACTCGGTCACGAAATTTTCACCTCGGTACTCCAACCGCAAATTCTTAACAAAGCCCTTGCCTCGGCAGACCTTGTTATCGGCGCAAAATGTATAAAATCGCCAACGTTCAGTTTCATCACCCAGGAAAACATCGCAATGATGAAAAAAGGCTCGGTAATAGTAGACCTCAACATCGAAACCGGCTCGTGTTTTGAAACTTCAAAGCCTATGACACTGAAAAATCCGTCGTTTGAATGTTGCGGCGTAATACATTATTGTCTGCCGGACATTGCAGCACTTGTTCCGAGAACTGCAAGCATTGCTTTAAGTAACGTAGTTTATCCGCTTATAAACGACATACATAACAACGGCGGAATTTTTCAAAAAATCAGTTACGACAAGTTCATAAGACAAAGTGTGTACTGTTATAACGGACTTTTAACAAACGATTATCTCGGCAAAAAATTCAACATAAAAAGTAAGGACATTGATTTATATTTGATGTAAACAAAACCATGCAACGGAAATTCGGATACAGTCAAAAAAAACTATCGGACAAGGCGGAACAGTTGTTAACGGTCTGCAAAAGGGATTTGAAAAGCCTTACAAGCCAAGGCTTTTTCAAAGAGGAATTTATTGAAGAATTGGAAACTTTGCTGAAAAAGTTCAGAAGTTTTACCCCCGACAGCCAAAATTTACAGGAAATCAACAGTCTTAATCTCCGTTGCAAAGAGGTTAAAAAGCAGATTATCAAGGCAATCCGCATTATACAATGCCGTTTGCAAACGCTCGGACAAGAGGAAAGCGAATATTACAAAATGCTCAAAACCTTAAAAGTCCACAACGTCAGCAACGCGGAATTTACATCGGAAATCCGCAAAATTCAGGCTCTGAGCCCGAACTTTTACCGGCTCGGCGTACCGGCTTCAATCACCGGCAGCCTCAACGGAATGATTGCCGACTACAAAAAAACTCTGGACAATTACGAAAATCAAACCCTTTCGCGCAAAACAAAATCAAACGAGAGAATCTCTATCGCAAACTCATTGACGGAACTTGTCTCAGAAATTTGCAAAATCGGCAAACTCGTTTTCAAAGACACCGAAAAATACAAGGATTATTTGATGTATTAAAATCATAAATATACCGACCTTATCGCATACAACGGACAAATACGGATTCGTCTTTCGGCATCGTTATCCTCAGTGTCAATTCTTGTAAACGTGCTGAAATTTTCCATAGAAATTCGTACAGCATCACAGAAGTGCTTTTTGCGCATAAAATAATACAAACTCTGCATACTGCCTTTTGTATTGGCTTTGATTTCTACGGGAAGAATTTTACCGTCTTTTACTGTCAGATAATCAACTTCGGCATCAGCATTACGGGTAGTATTCTGCCAATAATTGATTTCTGCCTTTTTAAAACAATCACCGTATTTTACGAGTTCTAATCCTGCAAACATTTCCGACATTGCGCCCTTGTTTACCAAATCGGCATCATTGGAAAGCAAAATGTCAGCAGGCGGCGTGCCGAGCATTGTCAGCATAAGACCAGTATCAAGGAAAAGATACTTTCTGTAATTCGGATTTTCTTCCGCCCCCAAAGGCACTCCGTTAGCATTAGAATGTGTTACGGGAATAATGATTCCTGCCAAAGAAAGCAAATTAAGAGTGTCTTTAATCAGTTGCGACGGCAAACCTTCACCGGCTTGTGCAAAAACAAACTTTTTTCCGGCTTGCAATGCAGCCGACCTCCAAACCTGTCTCAATAGCGACGGAGCAATTTTCTTTTTGTATTTTGCGAAATCGTCCTGATATGTATCTAAAATATCATTGTGTATTCTTGACACTTCCATATAATCATGATTAGTAAGCCATTCGGCAACCGCCGCCGGCATTCCGCCAGTCAGATAAAAAGTTCTAAGTTGGCTTTTAAGACTTTCATGCAGAGGTTGTGAAACTGGATTTTGCGGATTAGCATTATTTTTTGTTTCCACTTGTGTGTCAAGATTCTGTGCCGTTAAAAATTCGTCAAAAGAAAACGGATATACATACATAGAGCGTATTCTACCCACACCGAATGACGGCAACTCAGACAATGTAAATTCCAACAGAGACCCCGCCGCAATAACATGCAACTCAGGATAATCCTCTTTGAAATATCTGAGCGACATTATTGCTTGTTGTGAAGTTTGGATTTCGTCAATAAAAAGCAAAGTTTCACCTGCGACAACAGGCGTTGAAACTACCGCGCTGATGTCAGTGCATATTTTCTTTACGTCAATATTTTCAGAGAACAAAGTTTTGAACACCGGCTGTTTTTCAAGGTTGATTTCTATAAAATACCTGAATGTTTTGCCTAATTGTCTCACCGCCGTTGACTTTCCGACTTGACGGGCACCTCTGAGCAAAAGAGGCTTTCTATTGACGGAATTTTTCCATTTCAGGAGTTCCGCATCTATATGTCTTTTTAGGTACTGCATAACTATAAGATTTTCAGCGCAAAGATACAATAATTTGACAAAATCCAACCCTGAAAAGTGTTAAATTTTGATAAAATCCAACCCTGAAAACTACCAAAAATTAACAAAATCCAACTCTGAAATTTGCAAAATCGGGACTATTCTATTTTTTTGGATTTTATTCTGTTTTTCTTCTGCCTTAAACTATTTTTCTTCAATGCAAACATTTTACAAACTACTAAATCGTCTTTTTCCAACAAATCGCTGACGATTAAAAACAGTTTTTGAAAATCACTTAAATTATTATAATCAACTTCAAGCGAATCGTAAAACTCTCTATTTGAGATAGATACGTATTCCAACAAACATAAAACGTCAGTATGTGACCAATTAGAGGGAGGAACTTCGTTTTTAAGTTTTTCAAATAATTCACTGCCTAATTGAAGCGTTTTTTGATAATCGGTTCTTAAAAGTTCAATACGTTTTTCTAAAACCGATATTTCTTTCGCTTTGTTTTTTTTGTCGGTTTTTAATACTTCCAAGTCCGATTCCAATTTTTTTAAAAGGTCTTTTTCTTTTAGCAATTTCAATTTGTATTCGGCTTTTTCTTTTTCGAGACGGCTTGTTTTTGCAACATAAAAAAAGTAAAATAACGTGAGTTCGATGAAATTAGAATAACGTTAATTGATTGTCATAATATCTTTCACATGTAATGCATGGTTTCTTCGGGAAAAAGCAATAAGCAGCAATTCCCCCAAGCA
>JAEEXW010000110.1 GCA_016287995.1 Bacteroidales bacterium | reverse complement strand
CTGCATTGGTGTATGCCTTGTATTTACTTGAAATTATATATTTAAACTGCGCGCCGAAGTAAATCGACGGTATAAACATTTCTTTGCCCATATACAGCCATACTTCCGCAATCAGAGGCACTGTTAACGTATTGAATTTTTCATTGTAACGGAATGTGGCGAGCGTGGTGCGGGGCATTGTGCGCTGCATTTCGTACATAGAAAAAGTGGGCGCAACGGAAAACGAAACGTTTTTCCACAAACGATATTCAAAGCCGACTTGAACCGTATAGCCGTCAATTTCGTATTCGGGGTCTTTTGCCATTGTGTCAACGATGGAATAAACGGTGTCTAATTTAGGGACAGCGATATTTTTTGCAACTGCCGTCCACACCGAAAATTTCGGCATCGTGTAATAATTGCTCAAAACATCTCTGAAAGGCAGCGGGTCTTGATTTTGCACTTTATAAAACGGGTCTTTTTGGAAAAAGAGCCTCGCCGTGCTGTCTGCCTCACGACGGTAGCCGAAGTCCTTATATGCCGCCACGGTGTATTTAAGGCGTTTGAGGTTTTCTTCTTTTGAGAGACGGGCAGTCTCATGCAACGACTGCGAAAGTTGCAGCACCTGTTCGTACTTACCGGCGGAATATAGGTCTTCCAATAACTGCAAAGAATCCGACGTGCCGGTTTGCGCAGCGGCGTATTTTGCTGCTGAATTTATGACAATTATCAACAATAATATTTTAACAAAACTTCTCATTTCCTAATGTTTTATTTTATGCAGTAGCCGCCTACGAGTATGTCGTCAAGTTGCGGGCTGTCACCCATCCATTTATTTAGAGTATCAGCGAGTATGACAGACTGTCCGGCGGCGGATTTGGTCTTAGCGTTGATTTCAACAATCAATTCTCGGAAACGGCGTGTGGTGAATTTCTGCCTATCGGAACTGAACTGGTCAGCATATCCGTCAGAAAACATATACACGTAGTCGCCGCTCTGTATGTCAACTTCTTGGTCTGTAAACGGTGTTATCCACAGATAAATACCAATGGGGTTTCTCACGGGCTTATATTCGGTGAGAGTGGTTCCGCGTACGTGCAGAATGCCGTTGTCAGCACCCGAAAACTGCATTTTTGTATTTTTAAGGTCGAGTATGCAGAGAGACATATCTATGCCGTCCTTTTGTTTGTTGCTGTTGACGGTCTGTTGCAAAGTGGTGATTACCTTGCGGCGCATTTCTTCGAGGATTTGCGAAGGGCGCGTACCGGGTTTGAAATCAACGCAAATTTCGTTAAGAAACGCTACACCCAACATACTCATAAACGCACCCGGAACGCCGTGTCCCGTGCAGTCTGCCACGGTGAAAATTACGGTATCGCCGATACGTTTCATCCAATAAAAATCACCTGAGACGATGTCTCTCGGCCGCCAATAAAGGAATACGTCGGCGAATGATTCTTTCAAGATTTCGGCGGTTGGGAGTACGGCATTTTGAATGAGTTTGGCATATTCGATGCTTGACATTACGGCGCGGTGATGATTCTCAATTTCGTCTTTGAGGGTTTGGATTTTTTGACGTTCTTTTTCGATGTCAACACTCATATCCCACAATACTTGATTGCGTTCAAAGAGTTCCTGCTGCTGACTTTCGAGTGATTTTTGTTCTGCGGCTATTTTTCCGATGTCAACGGCTTGTGCTATGGCGGCAGCCTTATTAGAGGTCTGAAACTGTAAGTCCTTGTAACGGAGATTTTGATCATTAAGAAGCGTATTGAGACGGCGGATTTCACTCTCGTAGTCGCGAATTTGCGAGGTGTAGAGATTATCCATTCTGCGGGCAGTTTTGACGGTAAATTTCCGCCGCGCCAATATCACCGCCACGATGACCGCTAACGCTATCACCATCGCCGCTATAAGTATTATTTCGAGTGTCGTAAATGCCATATCATCAATGTTTTTTTATCTTATTTCTGTGCGAACTCCCGTCCCAAAATCAAGTCCCATTCTGTATCGGAAAGCGGCGCGAGGTTCATTTTGGAGATTACCGCCGCATATTTGTCGGGGTCGGTCTCCCAATACCGCAAATGATTGTCGTCGGTGAGGGCAAAAAGTCTGCCCTCGTTGTCGAAAGCCATGCTCTTGACCTTTTGGTTGCCGAGGCTGTGTTCTTCGATAACGAGCGGTTTGTCGTTAAGGTCATTGGTATTGAAAAGCGAAATTCGCTTGTCGGCGGAAGAAAGCGCAAGTATGCCTGTTTCAGACGAATAGACGGCATTTTCGAGTTTTGAGTGTCCGCCCGTAATTCTTTCAGCGAGGCTGTCATCGCTGAGGTTTACGAACTGTACTTTGCCATCGCTGAAACATACCGCAAGCATTTTTTTGTCGGGGATTTCGGTCATGCAAAATGCCCGCTGTCCGCCTGAGGAAAGCAAAGTCTTTACCTCACCGGCTTGTGTGTCCCATTTTAAGAGCCGTCCGTCGTGCGTAAGAACATAAGTATTGTTGCCGTTAAGATGAATGTCAGTTATCATCGTCCCGAAATTCTTCACGGCAACCGGCGTTGACGAACCGTCAGCGGGCATTACAATCACCTCGCCGTAAGTGTAAGCAACGGCACATTGTTTTCTATTTGGCGACGAACAAGCCGCTATCACGTAGTCGTTATCAACGGGTAGTTCGATGCGGACGTTTTTGTTGAGGTCTATGAGATACGACTTGCGGTCTTTGGCGGAACAGACTATCAGCGAAGAAGTTGCAAAAACAGCGTTATCCATCTGAACCTTGCTTTCAAAATCCGATAATTGTTTGGTTGCCGTAATATTGCCATCGCGGGCAACGGAATATTTTTTTATATAACCGTTTTCGTCAAATGTGCTGATAGTGCCGTCGGAGGCTACGCTAATCGACTTTGCCATTCCGCCGTCAAGTTTGAAAGGGCGAATCATCTTGTTTTGCTCCAAGGCAAACAGCATAGCCTCGTAGAGGTCGGCGTTTTTATTGTTTTCGCTGCCTTTCCGGTTCATCTCACAGGCAGTTTTGGCAAGGCGGAGGTTAAGTGATTTGTCCTCGTATTGATTTTTTGCTTTCATAGCCAGCGTGTTGCAGAGGGCGACATAATATAGCCGAGCCGCCTCGCTGTTGGCCTTAGCAGTGAGTTTCATTTGTTCGATTACATTCTGACGTTCTTTATCCGCTTCTTTGCGACGCTCTTCGGCAAGGTGCAAATTGCGTTCGGCGCGGCGGTTGCTGCGCTCTGCACTATCTAATGCCACTATTGCCTGACGACGAGCGCGGTCGGATTCTAATTTGGCTTCGATGGTCTGTTTTACCACCACTTGCAACGAATCACTCATTTCTTGTGCGATATTTTTTGCCTTGTTGACATCTTGTAAGAGACTGTCAGCAATGTCTTTCTGATATTCCGCCTCCGCCTTTTGATTTTCAGCGATTTCCTTTTGTTCTTCAGCTTTTTCCTTTTCAATCATCGCCCAATTGGAAAAAATCAGCAATCCCGCAATAAACACGAGCAGAGCGCTGATTGTGGCTACAACCTTGCGGCGGTGCGATTTTTCGGCGGCAATGATTGCCTCATTGCTACGTTGAAGATATTCTTCGCAGAGTACCATACGGTTGGCGGCAGTGCGGATTTTTTCTTTTTCAGGACGTTGTGTGTTGTCGTGCTTTAAAATCCAATACTTATTCGGGCGGCACTTGTCATACCACTTACTGAAAATGGCGTAGTTGCCGGGTGCAAGAAGAAACTTCGGATTTCTTCCGCTATCAACCCAACGCTGAACTTGTGTGTTGTAGTCGTTATATACGTTGAGATTTTCGTATTCTTCGTGATTCCATTCTGACAGCATCTTCCAGTTTCGTATCAACGCCTCGTGAGTGATGTCCAAAACCGTGTCGCCGCCGAGATACTGCGTTTTAAGGTCGCCTTTCACGGAAAATGGTCTAAGCAACGTATTATCTTCGTCGCGGAAGATGTTGAGTACGGCGCAAACCGTAGCGGAAGTGATTTCGGGCTTGCTTATAATGCCGGTTATCTCGCTGAGGGTACAACGGTTGCGTACTTGCCTGTTGTCATCGATTTTGGTGAGCGAGGTAAAGGCTGTCTTTATTATCAGTTTGGCATCTTCGGGCGTGATAGTCTTGTCAGCCCAGTCAGCGTGGCTCATATAATAGTCAAAAGCCGATTCGTAGAGACAACCAGCGTGAGCGTTAAGGACGTTGTCGAGGTCGGGATGTTCGTAATATTTTTTCTGATACTCAGGCAGTTGCTGATACCAACGGTTGAACTCTTCGCGTTCGTTATTACCGAGAATGTCTTTTGGAAGACCTGCAATTTTTACAAGGTGTATAATGTCAAGAGGTTTGCTTCCGTTGTCAGCCATTTTCCAAAGGAGATTCAATGTGTGCTGTAATACCGGCAAGTAGTCAAAACCGGAAGTCAGGTTGTTGATTAATACTTCGGAAAGCCGCGACGAGACACTGCCGCCCGCCAAAAGTGCGGGTTGTTCGATGACTTGGAGAATTTCGGTGCGTTTTAGTTGCGGCACAAAAAACTGACTATATGCCACAAATTCGGGCAAATCCCTGAAAACAGTACACTGCGAAATATAGTCGCTGCGCATCGTAAATATCACATATACAGGCAGATTCTCAACAATAGAGAGCCTTATGGTCTCGAGCAAAACATTTACTGAGGTGTAAGAATCATTGCTCGGCAAGCCGTTGTGGAAATTCTCGTTCATTGTGAAAACTTCCTCAAATTGGTCGGCGACCACAAGGAGATTTTTGCCACGGTTTTTGGCATCGGGAGAGCCGTCCGAAACATAAAAACCTGACATTTTATATACGTCAACAAGTCCCGAAAAACCGTTGGATATTCTCTCAATCACTTGGTCGTAAGGCACTTGTAACTGCTGAGAAACGCTTTTTGCGAGACTTTCGAGCGGATTGCGCTGCGGCTTGAAATCGCAGAAAACCCAACTGTTGTATTCCGCCGTCGAAAAACCCGCACGAATATACGGAATCACACCGGCATATACCATCGAAGACTTGCCGTCGCCCGAAGCACCCGTGATGAAAGCCATCTTGTTTTGTTCCAACATTTTGACTATCTGACGAATATGCAAATCACGCCCTTTGAAGAAGATTGATTCCTCTTCCGTGAATGGCCTAAGGCCCGGATATGGACAAATGCCGGCTTTCATTTTTTTGTGGTTTTATCTAAGAATACTTTAATATCGAGCGGTATGCGCCGCTGTTCGTTGATGGCACATTCGGCAATGTTTTTTAATATAGTGAGTTGCTCTAACTTTGCGTGCTGACTATTGCCGATAACAAAGAGCGGAATTTTTGCGCTGTTGCCGCCGCTGTCTTTCCAAATCTGACGCACAAACGAGACAGCCCAATCGCTGGCGCAGTCGTAATAAACCACGCCTATTTTGCTCTCGGAAAGTTGCGAGAGAACAAACGGATTGTAGTCGATACCGCTTGAAAGGCTGATACCGAGTTTTCGGACTTTTTGAAAATCTTTGAGCATATTGTAAATGCCGAGTGCAGAGTCGCCGTCGAGTTCGTTGAAAAGAAAAAAAATGTCGGTTGCCTCGCTCCTACGGCTTTCCTGCTGCTTAAAGTTCATTATGTTGCGTATGTCTTCAACGAAAATTATGGGTGATTTTTTGTCGGAATAGACAGTATTTTCCACGATGTCGCGTCGAATGTCGTTGATATATTGATTGTCAGCACCCAACATATCAGACGGATTCCAAACAAACATTTTGAAATCTTTGCTGCACAATGTTTTAGCGGTGCGGAACTGCGAACCGGCGGGTGTATTGTAACCTTTACCGTCCTTGGAATAGATGTCTTGACCGCCGAGCAAATGTATGCTGCAATCGGCAGTCTGCAAATCGGGTACGACGGCGATTCCCGCGTTATTAAGCACACAAGAAAGCCTCGATCTCCACGCCGTCATATCCGGCGAGACTTCGGCGAGAAACACCTTGAATTTCCGTTTGTAAAGGTTCAACTCCATTCTGACTATTAGCCTTGCTAAAAAAACAACGCAAAGATAATTAACTATTTTTAAGATTACAAAAATTAATCCGAAAATATTTGTGAAACAAAAAAAAGGACGGCTTTCTCCAAAAAAACCGTCCTATAATTAAAAGTCTTAACACGCTCATTAGATGAATATTGTTCGTTTGTAAATTTGAAAAATTTGCTGTAAAACTTTTTTTGCCCGTCAAAAAATTTTCCATAACTTTGCCTAAAATAAATCTAAGACCATGATAAACAGATACGTATATAAATCGTCGTTACAGCACTTTATCACTTCATCAGAAAATGTTGATTTTCAGTGCGTTTATAAAAAAATGGGACTAACACTTTTAATACTGTTTTTGTTGACAACATTAGCAACAAACAATATCTACGCCCAAACAACAACAGTTTTTAAAGGAGAATATAGATGTAAATTAACTGATAAAAATGTTACCGCAAAACTATATTCCGTTGAAATATATGAGGATTGCACCAAAGTTACTGTTGCGCTCGAACCGTCAAAAAATATTAAATTGCTTTATTTTTATTCAAGCCGCAATACTCATATATACATAGATGATGAAAGTAAAATTCCGATAAAAGGTTTTGAAGTAGACGGAGAATTTACGACAGAACCTTTCGAGGGTGATGACTATTGGTACAAGGCTAAATCAGGCAAAGATTATTTATATACAATGGTTTTTGAATCGGCAATTCCAAGGGGTATAACTACTATCAGTATAATTGATGACGGAGATGAATTCATAGACAAGGGAGCAAGTTTTTTTAACTGCAAAATCAACAATACAAACCTCAATCACACAGAATGGGACGAGTTTTCTATCCGAAAATTTGTTGATGAAAATGATGATGAAATTTGCGGAATTTATGACGAGGCAGGTAATGACAAATTGCGATTAGGCTGCATAAAAGAAAATGGCGAATACAAACTGATATATCTCGGCGAACAGAATAAACCGTCGTGGTGGAATGAAGGCGATTTAAAAGCAGAATTATTCAAAACCGCAACAGCCGGATTTTTCAAAACAAAGTTTTTTATGAAAGATACAAAAATAAATTCTGACTATTATGTAAGTTTTGACGGTAAAGTAATGAAAATAATTCATGCAGAAGAAAGACTTTTTATAAAAATGTATCCTATTTACGATAATGATATAAAAGCGTCTGCATGGACAGGAACTGGTTTTGCATTAAATGACAAATATATTGTTACAAATCATCATGTTGCAGGTGATGCAAAAACGATAAATATATTTGGCGTAAACGGAAATTTTCAAAAAAGTTATACTGCCAAAGTTGTTGCATCTGACAAGACAAATGATATTGCAATTTTAAAAGTTGACTCATGCAATTTAGGTATTGTGCCGTATAATGTTAAAACGAGTATTGCAGATGTAGGAGAAAATATTTTTGTGTTGGGATACCCAAAATCTACATATTTAGGCGAAGAATTAAAATTGACAACAGGAATAATCAGTGCAAGAACAGGTTATAAAGGGGATTTATCTTCTTATCAAATTTCTGCGCCCACATATTCAGGTAATAGCGGAAGTCCGCTTTTTGATAATGATGGTAATATAATTGGCATTATAAAATCAGGATTTGGAAACTCTGAAAATGTTAATTATGCAGTAAAAACATTGCATTTGAAAAATCTACTTGAAAGTTTTGGAATAGATATTTCTCTGCCGAGCAGTAATGATATTTCTGATTTAAGTTTGCCAGAAAAGGTAAAACAAATTAGAAGTTTTGTGTACTTGTTAAAATGTTCGGGCAATGGAAATTCACAAACTGAAAATCAAATTCCATTCACCGTTAATAATCCTGTTGTAACAACACCCTATGCGGAACATGCTAAAATTCAAAGTATTACTTTTGAAAAAGATTATACGTCTGTAACATTAACCGTAAAAAGTAGCGGTAGTTTTTATTCATGGGGTAATGTGCGTCCCGATGTATATATTGCTGTGAATGGAGAACGATATACTATGACAAGAGCGGAAGGAATAAAAATTGCCCCTGAAAAAACTCACTTTCAAAACATAACCGAACCTATTACTTTCACAATCTATTTTCCGGCAGTTAAA
>JAEEXW010000109.1 GCA_016287995.1 Bacteroidales bacterium | reverse complement strand
GCGTTGCGTTGCGTTGCGTTGCGTTGCGTTGCGTTGCGTTGCGTTGCGTTGCGTTGCGTTGCGTATCAAAGATACGGAATTTTATTGAGTTTTGCAAATTTTTCATCATAAATTTACATAAAATTTGTTTAAGTCGTTTCGTTTAACAATTGCAAAGAAATATTAAAAAATGTTATTTGACAAATTTCAAAGGTTAAGTTAAAGTAAAGTTTTAATTTCGTCAGGAGAAAGACCAGTTACAGCAGCGATATAATTAATATCGTCGCCGTGTTGTTTCATTGTACGGGCTATTTCGCGCATAGCGTCAGCACGGCCTTCCGCACGACCTTCTTCGCGGCCTTCCGCACGACCTTTTTCCATACCGATTTTTTCGCCTTCCGCACGGCCTTCTGCGCGACCTTCCATTCTCTCTCTTTCAAGCGAGGATTTTTCAGTGCTGATGTCAAGCCAATACTGTCTGTATGCTAACATCTCACCGTCAGTAAACGCTGAACGTCTAACTATTTCCAACGCCTCAAAAGTTTCTTCGTTTGCCAAAAGTTCGGGGTCAGCATCGTCGGTGTTTTCGTCAATTTCCGTCAGAAATTTTAACCAAAGATTGTGCATAAATTTTTCAGCGCGTTTTTGCGGATTAAAATTCGGCAAAATAATAAAAACCATCGACAAATCAGTACGTATGTCAGAAGTATGATTTTTGTTCGTTATATAATACTCTTGAATGTACTCCTCGCCGTATTCAGGAAATGCTTTTATATCGTTAACAAGACACAAAGCGTAAACGTCTTTCAACTCACCGAATGATTTTCCCTTGTTTAACTGCTTGGTATACATTGAAGCCGCGTTGAATAAAGTCCTCGAAAAAAATTCCGTATTCCAATACGACTGCATTTCTACGATGAAATGTCTGCCGTAATTGTCGGTGCAATAAACGTCAACAATAGAATATTTTTTGCCGGGATTTTCGGGAACGTTTTCCGGCGAAAGGTATTCAACGGTTTTTATTTCCATGCCTTTCGGCAACGGCAAAAGAGCGTTCAAAAGGCTTAAAACAAGGTTTGGATGCTCGCCAAAGACTTTTTTGAACGTTAAATCCGCTTTCGGGTCAAGATATTTCGACATAATGATTGATGGTTTAATTAATTATTCCGTTGCAAAAATACAAAAATTTTCTCCGTCGGACAATTATTTTTTTGCATACAATCAAAAAATTTTCCTAACTTTGTAACCTGAAAAATTACAGTTTGTAAAGAATTGGAGACAACAGCAAAACTTATTGACATTGAAAATATTATAAAAACGAAAAATCCGTCCCTTTATAAAAAGTTGCCGGGTTTTGTCATCGGACTCTTAAAAAGAATTATCTGTCAGGACAAAATCAACAGACTTTTAACATTGTACGGACATTTAAGCGGTGTAGAGTTTATTGACGCGGTATTCAAGGATTTGAACGTTGAAATCATAAACCACGGTCTTGAAAACATCGACTTAACGCAGCGATACGTTTTTACGGCAAACCACCCCTTGGGCGGAATTGACGGACTTGCCGTGATTTCAAGCGTCAACAAGAATTTCGGCAAGGCAAAAGCCGTTGTCAACGAACTTTTGATGAATATAGACAATTTAAAGGAAGTATTTTGCGGGGTCAACGTCTACGGACACGCCTCTCAAAACAATGCAGAAGACATCGAAACATTGTTTTCGTCAAAAGAGAGCGTTTGCGTATTTCCGGCAGGATTGTGTTCGAGAAAGATTGACGGCAAAATCTCCGACCTGCCTTGGAAAAAAAACTTTATCGAAAAGGCAATAAAATACGACATTCCTATCGTGCCGGTTTTTATAGAGGCTTACAACAGTAATTTTTTTTACAATACCGCCGCTTTGAGAAAAAAAGCGGGCATAAAATTCAATTACGAACTTATATTGCTGCCCTCAGAGGTTTTTAAGTTCCATGACAAAAACATCTCGCTCTATTTCGGCGAGCCGGTTATGCCTAATACGTTACGAGCAATAGAAAGCAAGGAAGACCGCGTACAATATGTCAGGGAAAAAACATACGGGGCAAAACAATCGGAATAAAAATGGAAAATATAATCGCGCCTGTTGACAGGAAAAAACTTTTGGAGGAACTCTCCGACGACAAATTGTTAAGAACCGCAAATTATTGCGGCAATAAGATTTATGTCTTTCAGGCTGGGGACTCGCCTTTTCTTATGCAAGAAATAGGGCGTTTGAGGGAAATCTCATTCCGCGAGGCAGGCGGCGGCACGGGCAAAAAATGCGACATCGACTCCTCCGACCTTTCCGAAAAGCCTTACAGTCAACTGATTGTATGGAACGATACGGAGCAGGAAATACTCGGCGGATACAGGTTCAAGGATTTGAGCAAAGACGTGGAGTTTAATGAAATTGGTCAGCCGGAACTCTCAACGGCGGAGATTTTCAAATTCTCCGACACCTTTATAAAGGAGTATATGCCTCAGACGATAGAACTCGGACGCAGTTTTGTCCAGCCCAAATATCAGAGCAGAAACAATTCAAGGCTCGGACTTTTTGCCTTGGACGGACTTTGGGACGGTCTCGGTGCGGTATACCGTCAGAGAGAAGACCATATAAAATACTTTTTCGGAAAGGTTACGATGTACACCACCTTCAACAAAGAGGCTCGTGATTACATCTTGGCGTTTCTTTCGGTGTACTTTTATGACAGAGAAAACCTGATTACGGCAGACAATGCCATAAAACCCGCCCTGACAAAAGACGAAATTAAGAAACTTTTTTCAGGAACCGATTATAAAAAAGACTACAAAACACTTAATCATTTGGTGCGCTCGTTGGGCGAAAACATTCCGCCGCTTTTGAACGCTTATATGAACCTGTCGCCGACGACAAAAATTTTCCCGACGGTAACAAATCCGTTTTTCGGCGGGGTTGAAGAGACAGGCATATTGGTAAAAGTGGACGATATTTTGCCGGAGAAAAAAGCGCGTCATTTGGACAGTTACATAAAAAAATGAAAAAATTAGACATTTTTCTTCTGAAATCATACATCGGACCTTTGATTGCCACGTTTTTCATTTCGGTCTTTGTGCTTCTGATGCAGTTTTTGTGGAAGTACATCGACGATTTGGTGGGCAAGGGTCTCGAAAGTTCCGTCATTGCCGAATTTATGGGACTTGCCTCGGTGAGCCTTATTCCGATGGCTTTGCCTCTGGCGATTCTGTTGGCCTCGATTATGGCTTTCGGCAACATGGGCGAAAGATTTGAGTTGACGGCAATAAAAGCCGCCGGAATTTCGCTCCAAAGAACAATGCGCCCGCTCATAGTGCTGACGTTTCTTATCAGCATCGGCGCGTTTTATATTGCCAACGACATCATTCCGAGTGCGAATCTCAGGTTCAGGGCTTTGATTTACAGTATTCAAAACCAGCGTCCGGAGATGAACATCAAACCGGGAATTTTCAACAACGACATTCAAAACTTTTCGATAAGGATTTCCGCAAAAAATCCCAAAACCAACATGATGTACGATTTTATCGTCTACGACCACACAAAAGACCTCGGCTGCACCAACGTTACCGTAGCGGATTCGGGTCAGATGACGGTAACCGGCGACGGCAGATACATGCTCGTAACTCTTTATAACGGCGAGCGTTACGAAGAAGCCGACATAAAATCGGGTTCAATTCTCAACGTCTCGGAGCGCAATCCTTACAGAAAAGACAAGTTTGAGAAACAGACTTTTGTGTTTTCGTTGGCGGGTTTCGACTTTGACCGCACGGACGAGAGTTATTTCAAAAACAGTTTTCAGGTTCAGGACATTACAAGACTGACACAAAGCACCGACTCTTTGGACAGGCTTTTCAACAGGCGCACGGGCGACCTTTCGCAGACCCTCAACACGCGCTATTATTTAAGAAAGGCGTTGCACCGCGACAACATAATGGTGGACAGCATTCAACACTCACGCCAACATTTGCCTTACAAATCAAAACCGGCAAGATACGTGAATATCGACGACATGAACAAGGAAGAAAAATTAGAACTTGATTCCGCGTATGTAGTTGAGGATTCGCTCATAAAACTAAAAGTGGCATTCGTAAAAGATTCCATCAGAAGCACTATATTTTCGCTAAAAGGCAGCGACCTTAGAATTTCCGTCAACTTGGACTCTCTATACGAAACACTTTCGGAAGACGAGCGCAAAAACGTTTTCGCAAAAGCCAAAGAATTTGCCACCGAAGCACAATCCGTTATAATACGCAACGAAGATGATTTGACCTCGCGCAAACGCCTTATCGCAAAATTTAGAAACGCATGGCACGAAAAATTTACGTTGTCGTTTGCCTGTATGATATTTTTCTTTATAGGCGCGCCGCTTGGAGCAATTATCAAAAAAGGAGGTTTCGGACTGCCGATTGTGGTTTCAGTTTTGGTGTTTTTGACGTATTACCTTATTTCTACCGCCGGAATGAAACTCGCAAGAGAAGGTGTTTTGGAATCGTGGAAAGGCATGTGGCTGAGTTCTTTTGTAATTCTGCCGCTCGGAATTTTCTTAACGTACAAAGCGACGGTTGACGCGCAGATTTTCAACAAGGAGGCTTGGACAGCGTTTTTCAAAAAAATCGGAAAATTCTTCAACAAGCGGCTCGGAATGGCAGAAGAATAAAAAACTTAGAAAAAAAATAAATTATGAATAAAATAGAAGAGGCAATAAAAGATTTTGCGGCAGGCAAAATTATCATAGTCGTAGACGACGAAGACAGGGAAAACGAAGGCGATTTCATCACCGCCGCTGAAACCGTTACGGAAGAAAAAATCAATTTTATGCTTCAAAACGGACGCGGTGTTTTGTGTGCGCCGATAACCCTTCAAAGGGCAAAGGAATTGAAACTTCACGCTCAGGTGGAAGAAAACACCTCGATACTCGGCACGCCTTTTACGGTAACGGTAGACAAAATAGAAGGCTGCACAACGGGCGTTTCGGTACATGACAGAACGGCAACAATCCGCGCTTTGGCAGACGAAAAATCCTCGGCAGAGACTTTTGCACGTCCGGGACACATCAATCCGCTTTACGCTCAGGACAGAGGTGTCTTAAAACGCGCCGGTCATACCGAGGCTGCTGTGGATTTTGCACGCCTTGCGGGACTTTATCCGGCGGCTGCATTAATCGAAATCTTAAACCCGGACGGCACAATGGCAAGACTTCCTCAACTGGAAGAAATTGCAAAAAAATACGACATCAAAATCGTCTCAATAGCCGACCTCATCGCTTACCGGCTGAAAAAAGAAACAACCGTAGAAAGAGGTCCTGAGGTAATAATGCCGACAAAATACGGTAACTTTAAGATGACGGTTTTCCGTCAGTTGAACAACGGTCTTGAACATTCGGCACTCGTAAAAGGCACTTGGGACGAAGACGAGCCTGTTTTGGTGAGGGTTCACTCTTCTTGCGCTACGGGCGACATTTTCGGAAGTTACCGTTGCGACTGCGGCGATCAACTTCACAAAGCAATGCAAGAAATTGAAAAAGCCGGGAAAGGCGTACTTTTATATATGAGTCAAGAAGGCAGAGGAATCGGACTTTTCAACAAAATAAAAGCCTACAAACTTCAAGAAGAAGGTTTGGATACGGTGGACGCAAACATTCACCTCGGTTTTGACCCCGATGAAAGAGACTACGGCGTAGGTGCAGAAATTTTGAGAAAACTCGGCATCAAAAAAATACGCCTTTTGACCAACAACCCCGTAAAACGTGTCGGCTTGGAAGGTTTCGGCTTGGAAATTGTGGAAAACGTCCCGATTGAAATCCCTGTCAATCAATACAATAAAAGGTACATGCTGACCAAAAAGGACAGAATGGGACACATTTTGCATATTAACAAATAATTTTTCATTCAAAGCGCAGGTTTTTGCCTGAAATTTGTATGATTTTAATTTTGGAATCTAAAAATTCGCTATCGGTATGGAAACCAAAGTTTTTAAACGCAAATCCTTAGTTACGGTTTTGGTTGTCAGAATATTGTTGATAACGATATGCTTAGTTGTTGCCGCGGATTATTTTCTATTAAAAAATTTCCAAAGTCTCAACTTTGATAACACCGTCAGGAGCGCAAGCAAAATAGCGCAGGCGAAGGCAAACCTCGTCTCTCAAAAAATACAGTCGTCGGCAAGACTGCTGAAAGCCGTTTCTAACGAACTCTCGCAAAGAAACGCAGATAAAGGTTTAATTATCAATATCTTAAATCACATTACCGACAGTACTGAAACGCTTTACCGTTACGGACAGTTTACAGATACGGAGGGTATGACGGTGAGCACTTTCGACAATTATACCGAAAGCATCGCCAATGAAGACAGATTTAAAAACGGTCTAAAATACATCGACAAATATTACATCAGCGACCGCGCAACCGATATAAAAGACATCACAAAAGAGGTGTTCTATGTCAGCGTGCCTTACTATTTGAAACAAACCCTCAGGGGATACATCACACTCGCTGTCAACGCGCATGAAATTGACAGCATAATCTCCGAAACCAACCTCTATCCAGACGGCGGGTCTCTGATTGTAAAACGCGACAACATAACAACCGCAATCGCAAAGTCAAAAAACTACGATGCCCAAAACATCAACCTCGCAAATGCGGGAAAACTTGAAGGTTTAGGACTTTTATCAAGCAGAATCTCTAACGGCGTTCCTTTTGGCACACAAGAACTCACAAATACAGAAACCGGCGAAACATTTGAGGCTTCGTTTCACGGTATTTTGGGGACAAGGTGGTATCTTGTACTTTACGAAAGGTTTAGCAGCATAGACGGTGTAAGAGCGCATTTAAGAAACCTATTCATTATTGTCAATATCCTAATTCTTATATGCGTAATGGTGATTTTTTTCATTCTGATACGTCAGAGGGTGGTTTTGCCGATGACCAAACTTCAACAGACTATAAAAGACTTTTCGAACGGTGTAATGTACAACGCCTCAACTGACGACAACACGTATTACAACGACGAGATAGGCGAGTTTTCCAAAAGCATGGCGAAAATGTCAGAAAAACAGATTACCACCATGACGGAAATAAAAAAGCACACAAGCAAAATCACCAAAAACAGCCGCGAACTCAACGATTCTGCCGACACAATTTACAAACGCGCAGGCGATCAGTCATCGGCAATAGAGGAAATTTCGGCAACGATAGAGCAAATTTCTTCGTCAATAACGCAGACCGCAAGCAACGCCGAAAACACACGCAAAAATTCCGACTCCATCGCAACCGACATCAACGCGGTGCTTGCAGCCTCAGACAAGAGCCTCGAAAGTATAAAGATGATTATCGAAAAAATCAAAATCATCAACGACATCGCCAAAAAAACCGACCTCTTGGCTGTCAACGCGGCAGTTGAGGCGTCGAGGGCGGGTGAAAACGGAAAAGGCTTTTCGACCGTGGCGGCAGAAATCAAAAAACTCGCCGAAAGGTGCAAAACGGCTTCCGCACAAATAGACGAAGCCTCAAACGAAACGCTTTCAATCACCGACGAATCCACAAGGCTGATTGAAAACATCACGCCGAGAATCAAGGACAACGCCGAAAAAGTTTCGGAAATTGCCGTTGCATGTGCAGAACAGAAAAACGGCGCGACCCAAATCAACAACGCAATACAGCAGTTAACGCAAATTTCGGTGGAAAATTCAGCCCTCTCAGAAATCCTTGCCACAAAAGCGGACAACTTCAACAAATTTGCAAACGATTTGCTAAAAAGCATAAAGTTTTTCAAGTTGGAAGACTCTCAAAAAATAAAAATAGAAGAACTTTCAGCCCAAATAAAGGAACATTCCGACAAAATCACGGAACTCCGCAAGGAATTGGAAGACAAAAACCGGCAAGTCTAACCCGTAAAAAAAAGCGAAAATCATGAACCTAAGAAACATCATAAAACAGATAACTCACCAGTCTGACAGCAAAATCTGGAAAAAATACATTCACTATATTTTCCCGACGGTGCTTGTCATGATTATCGTGATGAATTTCACGGTTTACCGCGCCGTAAGCGACGACATTCAGGCAAAAACCAGAGAAATGGCCTTGCAGACGGTAACCATTCAGAGCGAAAACCTCTCAAACCTTCTGTACAGATACATCGGCGACTTGAACATTCTGAAATCGTATTTCACGCCTGATGACATGACGGGTTTTAT